>JADHUZ010000088.1 GCA_016784265.1 Fidelibacterota bacterium | reverse complement strand
CGAAACGCAGATGAAAGATTTTATCAAAGAAAAAAAAGAATCAGGCGAATATGGCGCAAACACGATTGATTTTCTGATTGTGCAATTTGATAAAGCAATTTCGGACGATCCGAAAGTTGTGGAAATTTTCGATCAATATTTAATTGAGCCGCATACTTACCTTGGCTACCAATTTGAACAAAAATAGGCTTTCCATCCTTGCCGGTCAAAGCATAATGATTCTTTTTCTTCCCGCCACTCTGGACGATAATATCAACATCTTCCAACTCATTCAGATATTTGTTTTCTTCGTTGTAATTGATATTCGCAAGCAATACGATAAGATCAACCTTGGAACCCAATTTTTTCGTTAATTTGGAAATAATCGGAAATGGATCCAAAACTTTTAAACCATCTTTCAATTTAATTGTCGTCGAAGATGTGCCGATGATTCCGAATTTAATCCCGTTTTTTTCTACGATAACATGTGATGGGAAAATTGCTTTTTCGCTCTCATCAACGATATTTGCCGATAAAAACGGGAAATCCGCCTGCTTTTGAAGATTTTGAACAAAATCCAACCCATATTTTAAATCCTGATTAGAAATATTCAATGCATTGCAATTCATGTGATTGTAAGATTTCAGAATGTGTTCCGCTCTCATTTTTTCCTGCTCGATAAGATTATCCGGCATCCTTTTGCTCGAGAAAAATAGATTTCCCGCATCTACAAAAACAGTCAGAGCGATGCTATCGTTTAATGTGCTGATTAACTGTGATTTCCTGGCAAGACCGCCAAGTTGTTTGCTCTTTCAGCCGCATGGATCAATTTCGCCATGCTGATTTGATGAGCAAACCAAAATGGCATTGCCGACTGGATTTCCAGAACAAGACAAAATCCACAAAACACCGAAGATTATAAAAACTACTCGAAATATTTTCACGACTTCTCCTAATTACAAAAATAAAGGAAGCAACTACTTCCCACCGTGGAGCTAGACGGGATCGAACCGACGACCTCTTGAATGCCATTCAAGCGCTCTCCCAACTGAGCTATAGCCCCTCGTTTTCGGGGTTCGTAATTTATCTTTATTTGTCCCGATTTTCCAAGAAATTTGATACATCTTGAAAAAACTTCGCAATTTCGCTTGCATTTTGCAGTTTAGAAATTTTTCTGCGAAAATCCGAAGCACCCGGAAATCCTTTCAAATAATGAATAATGTGCGGTCTCAATGCTCTGCCGCCCACTCGATCGCCAAGATGCTCTTTTGCGTATTCAATGTGTTGTTGAATGATAGCAAATATTTCTTCTCTCGTGGACAATTTCCATTCCATTTTACCCAACGATGCAAGATATTCGGAAAATATCCACGGCTTTCGGATCGCCGCCCGTCCAATCATAACGCCATCACATCCCGTTTGTTCAAACATTTTATGGATGTCATCGGCGCAATGAATATCCCCGTTTCCAATCACGGGAATGGACAATTGCTCTTTTATTTCCGCAATATGATCCCAGTTGGCTTTGCCTTTGAACATTTGTTTTGTCGTTCGTGGATGCAAAGTAACTGCCCTCACACCAGCAAATTCCACCGCCATTGCAACATCTCGATAAACAATTGAATCGTGATCCCAACCACTGCGCATTTTTACGGTAACCGGCAAATCAACGACATGTACGACTTTTTCGATAATTTTTCTCACCTTATTTACGTCTTTTAAAATCGCTGATCCTCCACCTTTTTTTGTTACTTTTGGCGATGGACAACCAAAATTTATATCAATGAAATCCGGCGAGAAATTTTCCTGAATATACAAAGCACTTCGAGCCAAATTATCGGCATCGTTACCAAAAATTTGAATGCCAATTGGTCGCTCTTCTTCCGTGAAAGATAGCGTTCGTAATGTTTTATCATTTTCCCTGATGATGCCGATAGCATTCGTAAATTCCGTATAAACCACTCCAGCGCCAAACTGTTTACAAAGTCGGCGAAAAGGCTGATTCGTATATCCCGACATCGGCGCAAGAAAAATTGGCGTCTTGATTTCAATATTGCCTATTTTCATCGTCATCAAATATTGGTTACCGAGTTATTGAAATTAAATTTAGAATCCATAAAACTCACAAAACGGATAGTTTGTAATATTGTTTTGATAGTATTGATATTTGCTGTAAATTTCACGCTTGAAAATTACGAAATAAATATCTTTTGAGGAGACATAGAAAATGAGTAGAGTTTGTCAAGTAACGGGGAAACGTCCGCGGGCTGGAAATAATGTTAGCCACTCGCATCGCAAGACTAAACGTACATTTAGTCCGAATATTCAAGTGAAACGATTCTGGATGGAATCCGAAAAACGCTGGATTAAACTGAAATTATCCACCAAAGCGATTAAAACAATCAACAAAAACGGGATCGAAGCAGTTGTTGCTCAGATGCGTGCCGCAGGACAAAAAATTTAACTACCACAATCGTTATAAAATAAAAAAAGGGCTGAATTTCAGCCCTTTTTTTATTGTTACAAGTGCTATTTACAGAGTTTTTTATCCCATTCTGATAATTGCAGGAGTTTCCGTATCGTCACCAAAAGTCAACATTGGTTCATTAGATTGGTTGGAAGAAGGACTCTCTGAAAACTCCGTTTCTCTCTGCACAGCAGGTATTTCCAATGGAGTCGCTTTAACTAAATCAGGAGCTTTTGGGCTCGATTTGAAACTCGGTGAAAATCCGCCCACCGATTTTTTCGGTTGCTGAAATCCGGTTGCAATCACTGTAACATGAATTTCGTCATCCATCTTATCATCCCTTACCGAGCCAAGAATGATATTTGCCTCATCACCAACCTCTTTATAAATAATATCGGTTGCCTCGCTCACTTCATGCAATGCCAAATCTGAACTCGCAGTGATATTGATTAAAACGCCTTTTGCTCCTTTGATAGAAACCTCTTCCAGTAGCGGTGAGGAAATCGCCATTTGCGCGGCAAGCGTTGCTCGCTCCTCCCCTGTCGCAACACCTGTGCCCATCATCGCTTCGCCCATGTTTTCCATTATTGCTCGAACGTCGGCAAAATCCAAATTGATTTCACCTGTATTATTGATCAAATCCGAAATTCCACGAGTCGCTTGAAGCAAGATGCTATCGGCAATAGAAAACGCCTCCATCATCGTCGTAGAAGGATTCACAATTGAAAGCAACCGTTCGTTGGGAATCGTGATTAAGGTATCTACTTTATCCTTCAATGTCTCGATGCCATCTTCGGCGCGATTCATCCGTTGCCGACCTTCAAATCGAAATGGTTTCGTTGTAATCGCAACCGTCAATGCACCAATTTCACGAGCAATTTCCGCAATAATCGGCGATGCACCTGTACCGGTTCCGCCACCCATTCCAGCAGTGATGAACACCATATCCGTTTCCTGCAAAATCTGCCGAATATCATCTCGGTGATCTTCCGCCGCTTGTCTGCCAGTTTCAGTATTTGCGCCGGCGCCCAATCCAGTGTGACCGATTGCCAATTTGGTTTGCGCCTGATTGGCATCCAGCGCCTGTGCATCAGTATTGATGGCTACAAAATCAACGCCGCTCAGCCCAGACTCAATCATACGATTGATCGCATTTCCGCCAGCACCTCCGACACCGATAACTTTCATTTTCGCACGCAAATGGGAAAAACTATCTATTTCGAATAACATAATTAACTACTCCTTTGTTTGTTTTATTTTGATTAAAATAATTCCTCAAACCAATCAATAATCGGTTGTATGATATTTCTTATCGAAAATCTTTTCTTTTCTCGAATCCGAACAGCGTGAGCCCTATCCAGTTTCAGTTCATATTTCAATAATCCAATCGCCGTAGAATAAATCGGATTGTTAACCGACTCAGCCAAACCACCAAACACATTCGGATATCCAATCTTTACAGGAAGCTCAAATATCTCTTCGGCAAGTTCTTGCAATCCTTCAAGCAACGAACCACCACCAGTCAGAACAATACCTCCCGTGAGTTGTCCATAACAATCGCTTTTATGAATTTCTCCTTTTACATGATGGAGAATTTCCTTCATTCGCGGTTGAACGACTCGAGCAAGTTCTTCTCGCGTTGCGTCTTTTGGAGGTCGTCCGCCAATCCCTTCGATCGAAAAAATATCTTCTCTGGAAACCATACTTGCGTTGGCACATCCATGCTTAATCTTAATTGATTCTGCAATATCCCTTGATGTTCTGAAAATGATCGCAATGTCGTTTGTAATGCTGTCGCCACCAAGCGGAACAATCCCAGTGTGTTTGATTCCACCTTGAAAGAAAACGATAATATCGGAAGTGCCGCCACCAATATCAACCAGTGCAACACCCAATTCTCTTTCGTCATCATCCAACACAGCAAACGAGCTGGCAAGCGATTCCAACACGATAGATTGGACTTCCATGTTCGAACCTCTGATGCAATTTGTCAAATTTTGCACCGATGTTGACGCGCCGTGGACAATATGCGCTTTTGCTTCCAACCTTCTGGCAACCATTCCAATTGGATCTTTAATACCGCTTTGATCATCCACGATAAATTCTTGCGGCTCCACATGCAAAATCTGTCGATCTGGTGCCAAAGTGATTGTCTCCGCCCGATTTAAAACACGATCAACATCAGCACCTTTCACCGTGCCTGTTTCACCCATGTAATCGTCGCTAATCTGACCGATAGCAATGACACCATGGCTGTTCAAACTGCGAATATGATCGCCAGCAATGCCCACAATGACACCATCCACATCGTCAACGCCAGCCATTTTTTTACATTCTTCCACAGCCAACTCGATCGAGTTGATTGTCTTATCAATATCAACCACCATACCGCGACGCAAACCCTTAGAATGGCTATCTCCAACGCCAATGATCGTAAAATTGCGACTTTCGTCGTATTCCGCCATCACAGCACAGATTTTAGTTGTCCCGATATCAATTGAAAGCATGATATTTTCTTGAACCATACTTCTGTCCTTTACAATTCTTTTATCACAATTTGATGTTCAAAACGCAAATCAATTAAACGGATTCTCTTGAGTGGTTTTACCGCCGTAATTTGAGTCGTAAACGCATCCAATTTTTTCAATTGGTCTTTTTTATTCAATGTAATAATCGCTTTTGCCCCTTCTTCTAAAAACAGTTCAACTGTCGTTGTATCAACCGATTTGATTCGATTCACAAGTCTAAAAACATCCGAATGATGAACCGACAATTCGCCCAAAATGCCAGATAAATCTCGAAATAATTTCGTCGTGATCACCTGCCCGGGATTTAGATTTACCGAAGATTGAGGATACACAATTGTCGGCAAATGAAGCGAAGATTCGTTTACCGGGCGTTCCGGCAGAATAACGGAAGACGAGTCCACCCAATAACTGCTACCGTTCCCGAGTCTTCCAATCGGTTTTCGTTCTGTAATTTGAATCACAACGGAATTTGGATAGCGAACATGCAATCTAACATCCTCAACGTATAGATTTTGCAAAATTTGTTCTTTCCAATGATTCAACGGTAGCGCGATGCTCGAGGGAAACCTTCCGCTCGAAAGTGGCAAATTGGAACGGATTTCATCTTCTTGAAGCAGATGATTTCCGGAAACAAAAACATTTTCCATTTTGACTTGGAATAAACCCTTGTTGTATCGATTCCAAAATGCAAAAACGACAAAAAATACAATAAAAACAACTACAATTCCATGAAGCAGTATTCTGATTGATTTACTCATCAAATGCCTCCTCAAAACCGATCAATTGAACTTCTGGCATCAACGATATTTTATATTTTTCATAAACTATCTCGCGTACCTTGCGCATCAACAGATAAAGATCCTGAGCCGTAGATGCTCCCGTATTTATGAAAAAATTCGCGTGTTTTTCCGAAATTTGTGCATCACCGATTTGCATTCCTTTCAGACCTGCTTGATCAATTAGCCATCCTGCTGATTTTTCATTCGGATTTTTAAAAATGCAGCCACTACTCCGAAAATTGATTGGCTGTTGTTCTTTTCGTTTCGCAGAAATTTCTGCGATTGACTTGCGAATTTCATCAGAATCAGATTCGTGAAATCGAAATTCAGCACTGACAATAATATCTAAAATAGATGACTGACGATAAGAAAACTCTATCTTCTCTTTCGGCAAAAAGATA
>JADHUZ010000087.1 GCA_016784265.1 Fidelibacterota bacterium | reverse complement strand
CATAATAATTATTCAAATTGTCAATGCCGACAATTTCGTAACCATCATCAAGAAACCGCCTTGCAACATGAAACCCGATAAAACCGGCAGCGCCTGTGATTAGAATTTTCATTTTATTGAAAAGCGAAGAGTGACCAAACTCATTCGATTATTTTCATCCGCTTCAACTCGTCAATCAAAAATTCGACGGATTCTTCCACCGTTTGTTCATCTGTCGGCACGATAATTTCGGCATTTTCCGGTTCTTCATAAGGCGCCGAGATTCCGGTAAATTCTGGAATTGCGCCGTCAATTGCTTTTTGATACAAACCTTTCGGGTCTCGCTCGATGCACTTTTCGACGCTACATTTGATGAATCCCTCGACAAAATCATCTTCATTCATAATTGCACGAACTTTCTGACGATCATCACGATATGGCGAAATAAATGCTGTGATGACGATATTTCCAGCATCAGCAAAAAGTTTTGCCACCTCGCCAACACGACGGATATTTTCCTCACGGTCTTCCGGCGAAAAACCCAAATTCGAGTTTAATCCCATCCGCACATTGTCGCCATCGAGCACATACACATGCAAGCCGTGCTGGAATAAAATTTCCTCCACTTTTCTCGCCAAAGTTGATTTTCCGCTGGCGCTGAGTCCAGTCAACCAAACAATTGCGCCCTTGTGCCCGTTGCGTTCTTCGCGCATTTCTTTGGAAACAAATCCATCGTGCCAAGTTACATTTTTTGTCATTTTACATTTTCCCTTCCATAAATGGTATTTCAAAAACTTTTTCGTGGAAAATCGGTCCATGCCCGAAAAATCCACCTTCTCCAAATAATTCTCCGTGATCCGATGTGATGATAATCCATGTGTTTTTCGGACATTTCTCGAATAATTTTCCAATCAAATTGTCAATATATTCAATGCACTCAACTTGCTTATTTTGCATTTTTTTCATCTGTTCCATATTGAAAAATTTATCGGATTCTTCACGAAATTCTCCCTCAGCGACAAAATCGTCTAAATGTTTGAAAACACCGTGAACGCCGTGCAAAATTGGCACATCCGGTTCACCGTGCAAGCGATATGGATAATGTGCTTCGCCGAGATTGAGCAAATAAAATTTTGGATTTTCGCCCGAAAAATCAATTTTTTCAATCATCCCAGCAAAATCATTGTGATTATCCATCAATTCAAACGAATCAAACGCCGTGTTAAAATTCGTCAGCGGATTCAAAACTGGCATCGAAACCATCGCATTCGTTTCATAATTGTATTTTTTCAAAAATTTGGTTAGTGAAAGATGCGGCACGAAATTTTTGAACGCGACATCATCAATTCCCGAACGCTCGACCCATTTGACGAAATCTTTTTTATAAACTTCACTTGCAAAAACGCCCTGCGGATTCGTATGCGGCATCATCCCCATCAAATAAGTGTGATGCGATGGAAAAGTCCAACTGGAAAAACTCCACCGCTTTTCCCATTTTCCGAAATTATCCATATTCGGAGTTTTTGCACGAATCGCCGCATCGTATCGTGCCGAATCAATGACAATATACAAAATATTGTTTCTTTTTTCTTTCGAAAAAACTTTTTTAATAAAATTCAAATTATCCCCAAAGATTAATCTTTACCGTAATAATAATAATAGTGCGACGGCGTTGCGTGATGTTTTCGTATTCCATTTAACACGATGCCGAGTAAATTTGCATCGATCCTTTCCAAATACTCAACTGCATGTGCCAGAGAATCTCTGTGAGTAGAATTCGAAAACGCAACAAGCACGGCTCCATCACATTTTTTGCTAACAATTGCACCATCAGCAACAGCATTGACTGGCGGTGTATCAAAAATGATTTTATCAAATCTTTCCTTCAATTTTTCGATTAAATTGTCCATCTCTTTTGAGGCTAACATTTCAGAAGGATTGGGTGGTATCGTGCCGCAAGACAAAACCGAAAAATTTTCAATATCCGTCTTTTCTATTGCGACATCAAGATCCAAACCATCGTTCAATACATCTGTCAATCCATGTTCTTTCTCACAACGAAAAACCCTGTGTATTATTGGTTTTCTAAGGTCGCTATCGACCAAAAGCGTTTTTTTGCCAAGTTGAGAATATGTAATTCCTAAATTGATTGCTGTTGCGGATTTTCCTTCTTTCTGACCAGCACTCAGCATCGTAATTGTTTTCAATCTTCCGTCATGCTGGATAAAGTGCAAACTCGTTCGCAAATGGCGATATGATTCTGAAATCGGCGATTTCGAATCAAAATGAGATATGAGTCGATTTCGGAAAGCTTGAATCTGATTTCTATTGGTTGACCTTTTCCATAGAAATCCATTTTCCTGCACTGCAAAAGGCACCATTCCCAACAAGGGCAAATTAAATTCTTCCAAATCTGTTTTTGTTCTGACTGTGTTGTCGAACATTTCTAAAACCACCAGTACAACAATGCAAAGAACCAATCCAACAACAGTTGCAAGAATCATATTTTTTTGTTTATTTGGCGATATCGGCGCATAATTGGGTAGTGCGGGATCGATGATTTGAATGCTTCCCAACTTTGTCTGTTCCGAAATTCCATATTCAACATGCTTCGTTTTTAACAACAGAAATACATTCTCATTAATCTGCCGATCTCGCTCTAAACGAACATATTCCAGAATCTTAGCCGGCAATTGGTTGATCTTTCGCTCATAATTTTTGTTGATTTTGAGCAAAGCATCAGAATGGACTTCTTTGGTTTGCAATTCTGTTTCTGTGGAAAAAATATCGGTCAGCAATTTTTCTCTGTGCTCCAACGGATTAATTGCAACCATCTTGCTGCTGAGCATTTTTTCTGTCTCTAATTTTAATAAACTTCTCAATTCATTGATTTTATTCTGCGTTGAAATAATCCACAGATCGTTTTCTGAGTATCCACCAATATTTTTCGATAACAAACTGGTTTCCAGCCCGGCAATTTCCTTTCTCAGATTTTCGATAAGCGGATCCGAAAATAAGCACGCTTCATCAATCAGCGCTTTTTCGGTATCTGATAGTAAAGATCGTTGGACTTCCAATTTTTTCGATAACGCTTCAATCTCCGTTTGCAGGCTTAAATAATTGGATTCAAATTTAGAAGATTGAGAAATTAAATTTTCGGCGGAAGAAGAGATATTGATCACGCCCTGTTCTTCCTGATGCTCGACTATTTTCCTTTCGGATTCTTCCAAGGCTTTTCCGACTTTGCTCAGACGGCTGGATAAAAATTCTTTCACGCCCAAAATATCCGCCCTACTTCTGGAAATGTCAAGATGCTGATAAATTCGAGATACTGTATTCGAGAGTAGTGCGGCTTCTTCAGGATCTGGGGCAGTAACTGAAATTGATAGCAATCCAGTCCCTTTTACAGGCGAAATGGATAAATTGCTCCTCAATCTACTCGCTGCATTTCGAATATCGCTTTCTGTCCAGTGCTCCGGAATTTCATGAAATATCGTATCTTCCTGCACTGCAGATATCCAAGGCAAAAATGAAAGTAACCGCTGTAAATTTGGGATTTTGTGATGAGACTTTTTCCCAAATAAAAATAAATCCGTCTTTTCGGAATTAATCAATGTATCAATCACGGAAGTTGTTACTGTGCGACTGCGCAAAATCGCCATTTCATTGTTCAATTGCCTATCTGAATTACTGGCATTACTAATCTGAAATATGGATTGTGCTTGCGGATTTCTATCCTCAACAAAGACCAATGTTGCGCTGCGATATTGAGGGATTGAAGTGTAGTTTAAATAAATCCCAGCAAAAAAACCAATAGATGCGCCCAAAACGATGAGCCACCATTTTCCTCTCACAATCTTCCAAATGTCTTGCGAGGTCAAGATTCGTTCTTTATGTAAATTCATTGATGATTGCCTTCATTGTTCATTTTTTTACCAATTCCCGAAGCCTCAAATTTAGCGATAACACATGGATTATCCCAATAATTGTAAATAATATAAATGATAAAGAATGCAAAACAATTACAATTGCTTCCTTGTTAGATACCGCCGGTTGTTCTGCGAGCAACACAGTCAACAAAGCAATGCCAACTCCATGATAGGTGCCAACCCCACCCGGTGCAGATGGGATAGAATAAGCCAAACTTGCACCAACCAAATAAGTTGCACTGATTATGACGAGATGCTGCATCGAAACATCGTATGCATAAAGCACCAACGCCGTCGTTAAACAATACATTCCCCACAAGACAAAAGAAGAAATAGCGATTCTGAAACCATTTTTTTTATCCACCAAGTGTCGAATGCTTTGCATTAAAATATCCGAATATTCACCAATTTTGCCGTTTGTTTTTCGATAATTAAAAACTACTATTGTTAAAATGATAGTTAGAAAAAGCAAAATCGAAACGATGATAAAAAGCCGTTTCCCGATGCCTAGAAAGTTTTCATCAGGATAAAATCCAGATGCGAAGAAAAACACGACAACAAGCATCAAAAGGTCAAATATCCGTTCTATTGCAATGCTGGAAATTGAATAACGAATTTTCACATCGGAAAGTTGTCTTAGTGCCATCAATCTGCCAATCTCTCCCAATCGAAACGGCAGGATATTGTTCAACATATTGCCGATCATTGTTGATTCATAACTCCTTCGGAGCGTTACGGTAAAATTTTGTGGCAAAATATACTTCCAGCGATATGCCCGAACGAAAACACTGGTAATCAGTACAAATCCTGCCAAAAAGATAATCGAAATATTCCCAGTTTGAATGGCTTTCCAGATTTCCAATGGCGATTTTTCTCGAAATATCACGAAAACACCAATCCCACTCAGGAAAATTCCCGCAAACAATTTTAAAACATTACCCCGTTTCATCTGAGGTCTATTATCTCTGCCGATTCGCTGAAAATTAAATTAAAATAATCTTTTTCGACCTGAATTTCTTCGCATGAACGAATATAAATTGTCGTAACATTTCCGTTCAAATCCTTTTGAACCAAAGAAAAAACCCGCCAAGTATTTTGATCGGCGAAAACTTTGACATCTCGAACGAGAGTATCTTCACTCTTTGGAACCATCTTCAACGCTATCACATTTTCGCGTGAATCAGGATGCTTGTTGACATCGAAATATTCATTCCAATCGTTCCAAAGGATTTTCAGATTAAAATTCTCGTTCTCATATTGTTTATCCACGATAATTTGCTGATTGACTTTGTTGTAAGTCCACACATTTTCACCATCGAATAAAATCTCCTGATCTGGAGTAATAATTCTGTACTTCTTCTCCGGATTCAAGAAAAAAGAGCCACTCAGTGTGTCCAAAGTTTCACTTGTTGACCAATAGAATATCTGTTCAAATTCAATTTGAATCGTGCTCGCGCTTTCGAAACTATTTTGAATTTTCTTGACGATCTTCTGCGTTGATTTGAACGGGAAAGCCACAGAAAAAAGTAAAAAAAGAGATACAATCAATCTATTCATCATCAAGCACCGAATATTCATCTTCGACATCGGAAGCGATTAAAACTTCTCTGGCTTTGCTACCGTCGTAAGGTCCAACAACTCCGGCTTCTTCCAATTGATCAACAATTCGAGCCGCGCGTGAATAGCCGATTCTCAACCGCCGTTGCAACAAAGAAATCGAACCTTGCTGGTGCAAAATCACCAAACTTCTCGCTTCATCGAATAACGGATCGTTCTTATAATCAATTGTAGAATCAAGATCTGTGGACGTTTTATTGGTTCGAACGCTCGGTAGATTATCGGAGACAAATTTGGGTTGCAAAGAAATATGCTTGAGCACATTTTCAACCTCATCGAGCGATACAAAACAATTATGAATACGAATCGGCTGTGGCGATCTTCCGGATAAAAACAACATATCACCACGACCGAGCAGTTTTTCCGCACCGTTCATATCAAGAATAGTTCGAGAATCGGTTTTTGATGCAACATTGAAAGCAATTCTCGCCGGAAAATTTGCCTTGATAACACCCGTGATCACGTCCACCGATGGGCGTTGCGTCGCTAAAACGAGATGAATCCCAACCGCTCGTGCCATCTGAGCCAGACGAGCAATTGGTTCCTCCACTTCTCCTTTTGCAACCAGCATCAAATCGGCAAATTCATCAATCAACAGCACCATGTAAGGCATCGGATCCAAATCGCTATCTTCCTGCTGATTTACCTTTTCATTGAATTCGTCAATATTCCGCACCGCAGCTGATGCCAATTTGTTG
>JADHUZ010000086.1 GCA_016784265.1 Fidelibacterota bacterium | reverse complement strand
GGCTGGAATTTTGTTGCCTATTTGCCCGACGAGCCGATGGAAATATCCTACGCATTGCAAAGCGTGAATGAGAATCTTGCCATCGCAAAATCTCGCCAAGCCTTTTATATCCCGGGAACATCAATTACGCTTGGTAATATGGCACCCGGCTTTGGGTACAAACTCGGCATGTGGACCGCCGATATGCTGGTCTATCCAGCAGAAACGCTTGCTAAAACAGCGATAAAACCAACAACAATTATTGAGGGACAACACTTTGAATTTACTTCCGGCACCAGCGATTATTATCCTGTGATTATCGAATCGCTGGAAATTGATGGCCTTATGGTTAATGCCGGCGATGAAGTGGCTGTGTTTTCCAGTGGGCGCTGCGTTGGTAATTCCATCATAACCGATGAAAAGCCGTTCTTGGTTATTGCGTGGGAAGATGATATCAGCACGGAAAAAATTGATGGATATCGTGCGGGCGAGACGATTGAATTGCAATTTTGGGATTGGGAAATGGAACAAAAAATCGATTTGGAAGTGCAATTTTTGAATGGAAACAATCGATATGGCGGCTATTATTCGCGAGTAATTGCGACGGGAATATATTTACCGGAAACTTTTAGCCTGTCACAAAACAAACCAAACCCGTTCAATCCAGAAACAGTTATCAGTTACCAGCTGCCTAAAATGAGCAATGTGCAATTATCAATTTTCAATTTGCGAGGGCAATTGGTGAAAACGCTTGTGAATCAAACGCAAAAAGCAGGGTGTTATTCCGTCACATGGAACTCCGCAAGCAGTATGATTGCCGCAAAAAATATCGCAAGTGGGATTTATTTTTACCGCCTAATTTGCCATTGCGCGAATGGACAGAAGTTCACAGAAACCAAGAAGATGATTTTGTTACAATAATTATCCGCGCGGCTTGAAAATCATCACTTTTTCAAATCGGTTTTCTTCGCCACGAAATAATCGCACAACGTTACTACGATGCGTAAAAACAATAAAAAAAGGAATCAACACCGCGATAATCCAAATGATGACGGAATCTTCAGTTCCTGCTGGCGGTAATAATTTTAGCACAATAGGAAACGCAACAGATGCCGCTATCGAACTTAAACTAACATATCCTGATAGAGTCAGCACAACAAAAAACACACCCAAGCAAATTGAAAATCCGATTGGAAAAATTGCGATTAACATTCCCCCTGCTGTGCCGACACCTTTTCCACCTTTGAATTTTGCAAAAACTGTGTAAGTATGCCCCAAAATTGCGGCAAGTCCAGCGAAAACTGACACAGCAAACGGATCGTTTTCAAACAAAGAAATGTCCCAAATTTTTGCAATCCAGAAAGCCGCAACAAACCCTTTGAAGACATCAAACGACATCACAAAAAGTCCGGGTTTCCAACCGAGCACGCGAAACACATTTGTCCCGCCGGCGTTGCCGCTACCATGTTGGCGAATGTCAAAATTTCTTCCCTTTAAAATTTTGCCGACAATAATACTCGTTGGAATGGAACCAGCGAGATAAGATAAGATTAAAATTATTGCAATCATGCCGTAAGACAAATTATTTTCCTAAAAATGTGAGCGTCAATGCACCGGGACCAAAATGGACACCCAACACAGGCGAAATTTCCATCACATAAATATCATCTGTGGAAAAATCTTGTCTAATTTTTTCAGCATATTTTTCGGCTAATTCTGGTGCTTTTGAATGTGCCACAGCAAAACGATAACCATTATTTTTCTTTGCTAAATCACGAAATATTTGATACAATTTATCAAATTGCTTCCCTCTGGAAGCCGTGCCAAGTTTTTCTACTTTTCCCTCGTCTGTAACTGTCAGCACGGGCACTTTTTTTAGCAGATTTGCCAAGCCGCCTTTGAGTTTGCTCACACGGCCACCTTTGACTAAATATTCTACCGTATCCACAGCCGCAAATACTTTGACGCGCGATTTTACAGATTCTGCAAAGCTAACTACTTCTTCAATTGACGCGCCGGATTGGATTTTTTTTGCAATTTCTCGAACAATCAATCCCAATCCTATGCTCAAATTATTGCTATCAATAAAATGCAAATCTTGATCTGGGAAATGTCGTTTCATAGAAACTGCTGATTGCAAAGTCCCGCTCAACGACCCAGCCAAATGCACGGATAGAATTGTTTTGTAATGAGATGCAAGAAATTCAAACATTCGCTTAAAATCGCCCGGCGCAGGCTGAGATGTGGTTGGATGTTCTTTTTCTGTTTTTAGTTTCTTGTAAAACTCATCCGCCGTGATAGTTACACCGTCAATAAAATGCTCATTTCCAAAACTCATTCTCACCGGAACAATATTGATATTATATTTCTCTAATTCATCTTGAAGCAAACCCCAAGTCGAGTCTGTAACCAAAGCGATTGTGTTTTCGTCCACATGACTCGCTTTCTGCTGTGCTCTCATATCATCGGCTTTTTCTCGACTCACTGTACCGTATTGTGATAAAAAATCAAACACTTTTCGTGGCTCGTCGGTATGAATATGAATTTTGATTTTTTCGTTGGATCCCGCTAAAATCAGACTATCGCCAAACTCTCGCATTTTCGCTTCTACTTCTTTTCGGGGAATATTTTCACCTTCGACAAAACATTCCGTGCAATAGCGATATTTCCCGGGCTCAGCAAAAACAGTCGAAGATGCCGCAGATGTGGCTTGAATTGTTTCCAATGCTTTATTCTCTAATCCGCGAATTTCTCCCGATTCGATAAATTCACCGATGCCTTCCAACAAATTGATAAATCCCTGCGCGCCGGCATCAACAACACCAGCGTCAGCCAAAACTTTTAATAATTTTGGTGTGTTCGCTAGCGATTCTTTTGCATGCTCCAACGCATGTTCCAGCATTTCCACAAAATCGTCCATTTCCTCGGCAAGCTGATTTACTTTATTCGCCCAATCGCGAATCACAGTGATAATTGTTCCTTCGCGCGGAAATGCCAACGCATCGTAAGCATATTGCACAGATTTTTGCACAGCCTTGCCGAAGTCTTTTGTAGTTACGCGGTCGAATTTTGTCATTTCCTCGGCAAGCCCGAAGAAATATTGCGCAAGAATCACACCAGAATTCCCCTGCGCGCCCATCAGTGCGGAATCCGCAACTTCACGGCTAATTTTATGAATTTCTCCATCGGATTTTTCGGTTAAATCTGCCATTACTTGTCGAACTGTTGTTGCCATATTTGTGCCCGTATCGCCATCTGGCACAGGAAACACATTAATTGCATTCAAATAATTCTGATTATTCACAATCGCATGACAACCCGCAATCAACGCTCGCTTCAAGCGCGGACCATCTAAATATTTTATCTTGTAGTGTTCTGTTTTCTTGTTCATAGTCCAAATTTACCACCAATTTTACATAATTTCGCAATTGAATTTTTCGCTAAGATATTTCAATTAAAATGGCTAAATTTCGCACTATGATATGGTGTATGATACATTATTTTTCTCTCTTTCTAAGATCCGAAAACGTGGACAGTGGGATAAACATCCCAAAACATGAAAATACTATTTTAAAATATTTTATGATCGAAGAAAACCTAAAACAATCCAACTGCACCAAAATTAATTTATTAACTAAAATTTTACAAAAGATTAGGAATTATTTTCTGTGGATAAAAAAATCATTATTAATCAGACCGCCGGCGAGGTTCAAATTGCGATTCTCGAGAATAACAGGCTGGTGGAATATTTCGTCGAGAAACCAGAAACTGCCAGCGTTGTCGGAAATATTTACAAGGGTGAAATCGAAAATGTTATTCCCGGCATTCGAGCTGCATTTGTTGACATTGGACATGATCTAAACGCGTTTTTGCCCTTTTCTGAGATTGGGCATACACACCACCTAAACAAAAAAACGCTCCCCGATGGCGAGATAGATAACAGCAACAATAAACCGAAAAATTCGGACACGGAATATCCGACGGATTCTGCAGGTCAAAGGGTCATTCTCAAAACAGGACAAAGCGTTGTTGTTCAGGTTGTTAAAGAACCGTTTGCCCAAAAAGGGGCAAGAGTAACGACAGAAATTTCCATCCCGGGGAGATATGTTGTGCTGGTGCCATATCGTGATTTCGTCGGTGTTTCCAGAAAAATATACAGTCGGCGAGAGCAACGGCGGTTACGCGGGGTTATCCGCGATGCAAAAGGAAAAGGATATGGCATTATCATTCGCACCGCCGCCATTAATGTTTCTCAGAAGGACTTGGAAGAAGATTTGAAACGGGTGGAAGAAGAGTGGGGAAATCTCCATTCCGGCATAAAGGAAAAAAATGCGCCAACTATTTTGTTCCAGGAGATGAAGTTGGTCTCATCGCTTGTGCGCGATTTGTTGGATGAAAACCTTTCGGAAATCAGCATTAACGACCGTTATCTTTATCGCGATTTGGTGTCATATGTCAGAGAAATCGCACGAAAAACTCCGGTAAAATTAACATTGTTTAGTTCGAGAAAACCGATTTTCGTCGAGCATCGGATTGACCGCGTTATTGATAAAATTATGCAAAAGCGCGTTTGGCTACCGTGCGGTGGATACATTGTCATCGAACATACCGAAGCACTGACCACAATTGATGTCAACAGTGGAAAATTTATCGGCAAGGGAACACATGAAGAAAATTCCGTGAAGGTCAATAGCGACTCTGCCGTTGTAATTGCCCAACAGTTACGGTTGAGAGATATCGGTGGGCTGGTCGTGATTGATTTTATTGATATGCAAACGCAGGAAAATAAAGATAGCGTTTATGCCGTTTTTAAAGCAGAAATCCGCAAAGATCGAGCAAGATGGGCAATCCAACCTATTTCGGAGTTCGGATTGCTCGAAATGACTCGCCAAAGAGTGCGGCGGTCTCTGCTGTTCACAGTAACAGACAAATGCCCTGCGTGTAGCGGAACAGGACGCGTGATGAGCAAATCGCAAATTGTCGCAAGAATTGAACTATGGTTTCAGAGATTTCGGGCGGATTTCCGAGATCGGCGGTTGGTTCTCAGCGTGAATCCTGATATCGCGGCGTTTATCAAGTTTAGCAATCCAGGGCTCATGCGGCGTTTTCAATTTCGGTTTTTCATGCTGATAAAATTACAATCCGACCCGGAATTGCCACTGGATTCATTCCGCGTGTATTCCAAGCGGCAAAAAAAGGACGTTACCAATAGTATAAAATAAATATGTGGCGAAGCAACTTCTAATAGCGGCTCGCACCAACTTCCTTTGTTCATGTAAAAAAGGGCAGAAATTCCCGCCCTTTTTATCTACAAAAATATTTTTCCGAATTAGAATCGTATTTCTGTTGTGATTTCAAAAGTCGTGCGTTGGTAACTTTTGACTTCAGGAATATCAATCGTCGTGATGCGCAAAGTCGGTTTTACTGAAAATTCACCTAAATACGATTTGTGTGCAATCCATTTGTAATGCGCCCAAAGATAGCCATAATCTTCGGTTTTGTCGTCGTATTTGAGTTGTGCCATGTCATACCAAATGACAAACGAGCCGGGACCAATTTTTCCTTTTGCCATCGGACGCACAATCCAGCCATCGTATGAATCTATATCTTCGGTCTTCACCGATTGCATCGTAAGCGCACCCGAAACGGATAAATTCAACCCAAATATTTTCGGTGCAGAAAAATTTACGCCGCCGGTTATCGGAGCAGAAATGTTTTCCGGTGCAAGAGTCTTCCAAAACACGGGCTGAATTTTATGCCCGCCCAAATTGAAAGAATAATCCAAGCCCAGAGAATAGGTATCATAATTATATTCCGGATTGCCAGAATCGGCTGGTTCGCTGTATTCTGTGCGATTTTTATCCACCGTCAAATAGGTGTTCAATTTTTCACCAAACACATTATGATAGACAGAAAATCCACCTGTTGAACTATTATTCCAAATCAGCCACGGTAAATCAATCGGCATATTCGGATAAAAATGAATATCCAACATCACGTTGTGCGGAATTGGAATCACGCCCATTTGAAAGCCAGCTTTTTCGCCGCTGTGCCCAAAATAAACTTCCATCCAATCCACCGTTGCGCGGTAGGAATTCTCCATCGAATATTTCGTATAAGCCATCCCACCTGTCCCATACGGTGCAGATGAAAATTTACCGATAAAATAATCTGGCCCATTATGCCCGAGACTGGTTTTGAAAAACCAATTATCGCCGATATCCGCTTTGAAATCCAAACGCACTCTATACCAAT
>JADHUZ010000085.1 GCA_016784265.1 Fidelibacterota bacterium | reverse complement strand
TGTGAAATTCCAAAACAAGCACGCCATCGCCAATATCTATCAACGAAGTGCACCAATTTCTGTAAATTTCGTGGCCTTCGGCTTTGAATTTTGCCAAATTGATTTCGCCAGGTTTTTCTTCGATTTTTCGGAAACCATCGGTCGCATAATACGCCGAAGGAATTCCCGCTGTTTTCTCGTAAAATCCGCGCTTTCCATCGGCTTGCATTTGCTTAATCCACTGTGGCAATTTGCGTCCGCTCGCTTCGATTCGATCGCAAACATAATCAAACCCGAGTGCATCCCAAATTTCAAAAGGGCCGAGTTCCCAACCAAATCCCCAACGCATTGCATGATCCACATTGGCAACATCTTCTGCAATTTCTGCCATTCGATTTGCCGAGTACAAAAGTGCCGCAGAAAAAATATCCCAAACAAATTCACCAGCAACATCTTCCGCCGCTACGATTGCACGCAATCGTTCTTTCAAATCCGAATGCCCTTTGGCGATTTTGATTCCGACCAGTTTTTTCTTAACTTGCGGCGTGTATTCGAGCGTTTCAAAATCGAGTGAAAGAATATCTTTGCCAACTTTTTTGTAAAAGCCCTCTTTCGTTTTTGAGCCGAGCGACCCGCGGTCAATCAAGCCCTGTAACGCCTTAGGAATTTTGAACATCTCGCGTTCTTCATCATTTGGGCAATTCTCATAGGAATTATTCGCCACATGCACAAGCGTATCGAGCCCAACGACATCCGCCGTTCGGAAAGTCGCCGACTTTGCGCGTCCGATGAGCGAACCCGTCAATTTGTCCACCATTTCGATGGAAAGCCCAAATTTCTGTGCCGATGCGATTGTTTGCATCATCCCGTAAACGCCTATTCGATTCGCTATGAAATTCGTTGTATCTTTCGCATAAACAACGCCTTTTCCGAGCACATTTTCCAGAAAATCAACCATCTTTTCTACCAATTTCGGATCAGTTTTTTCCGAAGAAATGATTTCGACCAATTTCATGTAGCGAGGTGGATTGAAAAAATGCGTGTTGAAAAATCGCTTTTTCACATCTTCTGGCATCACTTCACTCATCAATTCCAACGCCAATCCTGATGTATTGGATGTCAAAATCGCATCTTTCGCAAGATGTGGAACTACTTTTTTGAACAAATCGTGTTTCCAATCGAGCCGTTCTGCAATAACCTCAATCACCCAATCGCACTCAGAAATTCGTGCAATGTCGTTATCGTAAGTGCATCGCTCAATGAGTTTGATATTCGATTTTTTGTAGAGCGGTTTGGGTTTCAATTTCAGAAGCCCATCCACGCCATTATTTGCAAGTTCTTCATTCAAATCGAAACAAAGCGATGGAATTCCCGCATTTGCCAAATGTCCAGCAATTTGTGCACCCATCACACCAGCACCAAGTACTGCTACCTTTTTAAATGTTTTTTCTACCATAATTTTACTCCTTTTTTCTTCGCAAAAAACAAAGTATTAAAATTTACTTCAACTTTGAATATTTGCTACTAAATCCGCTGAATAACCGTTGCAATTCCTTGCCCAGTTCCAATGCACATCGTCGCCAACCCAAATTCACCATCAATTTGGTCGAGTACATTCATCAGCGTAACCAAAAGTCGCGCACCCGACTGTCCGAGCGGATGTCCTAACGCAATCGCACCACCATTGAAATTGATTTTATCAATCGGCCAATTCCCTTTACGAATCACATACAAACTCTGTGCCGCAAACGCTTCGTTGAGTTCAATTGCATCCATATCGGCAAGTGTTATTCCTGCAAATTTCAACGCTTTTTCTGTCGCTGGCAATGGACCTTTGCCCATTTTCGTCCATTCGACACCAGCAACTGCTCGCGAAATAATTCTCGCACGCGGTTTGATTCCGAGTTCTTTTGCGAAATCTTCACTAACAATCGCTAGAGCCGCAGAACCAATCGAAACAGGCGAAGAAGTCGCCGCTGTGATGGTTCCATCTGCTAAAAATGCTGGTTTTAGCGTTTTGATTTTCTCCACATTTGGCTCACGCGGACCTTCGTCTTTCGCGATGATTATGCCGTTTTTTTCGAGTGGAATGATTTCATTGTCGAATTTTCCAGCCGCCTGTGCCGCCAATGCTTTTTTATGCGAATTGAGCGCAAACTCTTCTTGATCTTCGCGAGAAATATCCAATTCCTGCGCCAACAATTCTGCCGTTTCGCCCATTCCCATATAAAAATCTTTTTTCATAAGTTCTGGGTGAAAACTCGGATTGTAACCGCCCATCGGCACGCCGAACATATCTTCGACGCCCGCCGCAATTCCTGATTTAATATCGCCAGTTTCGACTGCACATGAAATTTGATGTGCCGCATCCATCGAAGAACCGCAAAAGCGATTCACCACTTTTCCGCCAGTTTCGACAGGCAAATCGGCAAGCAACACAACCGAACGCGCCATCAACATTCCTTGCGTCGCTTCTGGAAAGGCACAACCAAGCGCCAAATCCTCAACCGATGCTTTAAATCCATCGCCTAATCGCTCTGTCAATCCTTTCACTGCGAGTGCAGTAATATCGTCAGAACGAGTTCCTATAATTTGTCCGTTTTTGATGCCCATCGGGCTACGAACGCCGTCTAATATGACTGATTTATTCATTTTTTTTCCTCCTAGAAAATTGAATTTTAGAAAATGTATTTTTCTTGTTTATAAATTTCATCCGCAATGTGCTCTTTCAATTCAAACACATCAATCCACGGACGCACTTGATGATACAAATCTTCCAAAAATTTCACATGTTTGGAAAGATACGCATCTTGTACAACCGTCGGAATCGATTTGCGATACAAATCCATCGCATGATCCAACGATTCAATCATTTGCAATTTCGCAATCGCCAATAGATTTTCGGCATTTCCACCGCCTGCAAGTGCATTTTCAATTCGTGCAATCGTGCTATCCAACGCATAAGTTTCGATAATCATATCCGCCAAATTTTCTGCCAATTGCTGCTGATTTTTCAAATCCTGACCAAATCGAATAATGGACTCATTCAATAAATCGAGCATCAACATTCGCACAAATTCGTTGACAGTTTTTTCTTGCGCCAATTCGCCTTCAAATGTCGGTAATTTGCGTTTCATCTTCATTTTGTTGATTGTATCGCGAATTGGAATTTCTTCTGTCAGCGCTTTTTTCAGCGTAAATCCTGCGATAATTTGCCGATTGATTTCATTCGTGCCCTCAAAAATTCGATCCACTCGCGTATCTCGCGTTGCCCGCGCCATCGGATATTCTTCCGTAAATCCATATCCACCGTAACTTTGCAAGGCTTGATCGGAAATCACGAACATCGCCTCCGAACCGTAAACTTTCGCAATCGAGGCTTCAATTGCAAATTCTTCAATTGCACTGGCGATATTTCGATGATAATTTTCATCCGAATCATCCAGCCCAGAAATGCCTGCTTCCATCAACCCAACCGTGCGATAAAGCATTGAATCGAGTGCAAAAGTTCGGACTGCCATATCGGCGATTTTCTTTTTTATCGCGCCAAAATTTCCAATCTTTTGTCCAAATTGACGACGCTCCAACACATATTTTGCGGTTGCGTCAATCGCAAATTTACATCCGCCCAAATCCGCTGAGCCAAGTTTGAATCGTCCAACATTCAAGATATTGAAAGCAACGATATGCCCTTTTCCAACTTTCCCAAGCAGATTTTCGACTGGCACTTTCACATCGTTCATAATGATTTCAGTCGTCGAAGAACCTTTTAAACCGAGTTTTTTCTCCTCAGCACCGACTTCCAAACCATCCATACCTTTTTCCAAAATTAGCGTGGAAAATTTATCGCCATCAACTTGCGCATAAATAATAAAAACCTCCGCGATTGCGCCATTGCTGATAAAAGTTTTCGTGCCATTGACGATGTAATGTTTGCCATCTTCTGTGAGCATTGCTGTCGTTTTTGCCGCAAGTGCATCGCTCCCCGAACCAGATTCTGTCAAACAATATGCACTAATTTTGGTTCCACTGCCAAGCCCTGGCAGATATTTTTGTTTCTGCTCTTCGGTGCCAAAATATACGATTGGCAAAGTTCCAATTCCAGAATGCGCCATAAAAGTTGTCATAAACGATGCCGAATGCCCCGAATGCGTTAACTCCTCGCCCACGATGACGGATGTGATTTTGTCCAATTCCATTCCATCGTATTTTTCTGGAATATCAATCGCACAAAGTCCAAGTTCTCCCGCTTGCGCCATCAAACTTTTCAGCAAATCATAATCGAGTTTTTCGATATCATCATTTGCTGGTGCAATTGAATTTTGGCCAAAATCTGCCACAGCGGTCTGCATCTCGCGATGAATTTCGTCAAACTTCTCACGCGAAAATACCGATTCTGCCGTGCCGTGTTCAATTAAAAATCGTCCTCCATTTCCCATAATATTATCCTTTATTTTTCCTGTTTACAAGTAAAACTTCGAATCATCATTTCGATGACTTCCCGCAGATATTCGTCAGCCGATAATTTTTTATGCTCGAAAATTGTGAACCAAATGACACCCTGAAATGATGTTAAAACCGAAAGTGCCGTAATATCTGGATTTAATTTCCGAAATTCACCCGACTCTACCCCGCGCAAAATAACCGTTTTGAACAAATCCAATAAGTGTTTGTAAAGTATTTTGATTCGTTCTCGGACTTTTTCATTTTTGTTGGCAAGTGACCAAAATTCCAACTCTGCCAGAAAAATGTATCGGCGTTTTGTAAATTCTTTGATGATTTCTTCGGCAAATCCACGCAACAAATCCGATGCCGACACACCATTTTCCAAGCGACCATGAAAATCTGGAAAAAAATTCATCTCCCAATGGTCAATGAGCGATAAAAACAACTCATCTTTGCTGGAATAATGATGATAAATCGCACCCTTGCTGAGCCCAGAAAGTTGGACAATATCGTCTATTCTGCTTTCTGCATAGCCTTTTTTAACGAATACTTCCAATGTCGCATCCATTATTTCGATTTTTCGCTCTTCTTTTGTCTTGTTCTTTGCCATAATTACCGACCGACCAGTCGGTATAATTTAAGAACAAAAACATATTCACCAAAATAAAATATTATATTTTTTCAAAAAATATTTTTGTGAGGTTCAAAACATAAAGAAAGCGAGCAAAAGTATCAACTCTTGCCCGCTTTTTTTATTCAAGGAGGAGTGTATTTATCTTAATAACACCATCTTCTTTGTTTCTTGAAAAGAGAAATGACCATTCGTCTCTACCGAAATCCGATAAAAATAAACTCCGCTCGAAACATCACCAGCGATCCACTCTACCGAATAAAATCCAGCATCCTGTAACTCATTCACCAAAGTTTCTATTAACCGCCCCTGAACATTGTAAATTGCTAATTGCACATTGCTCATTATCGGTAACTGATAATTGATTGCCGTTGTCGGATTAAATGGATTCGGGTAGTTTTGTGACAAGCCAAACTCTGTCGGTATCTGCGTAATTTCATCCAAACTTGTCGGTTGGGTTACTGTTACTTTAAAAACAGTGCTATCTGATAATTCAGAATCGCTAACAAATACAGTAATGTTTGATTCTCCAGCAAAATCAACATTGGCAGATAAAACAAGTGTATCGACACTAATGGTTGCAAATATATCCTCGTTATCAGTTTCCGCTGAAAATGTTAATGGATCTTCGTCAATATCATTTGCAATGAGTCCAATTTTTAATTCCAAACCAGCAACAAACGATGTATCGCTTATCATTTCAATAATCGGTGAGTCGTTCACAGCGTTTACCGTAATTGAAACTGTTGCAATGTTAGAATCATCAGTACCGTCATTAACTTTGTATGTGAATGAATCATCACCAAAATAATTTTCTACCGGTGTATAAACCAAATCCGATGCATCACCGGTAAGAACTCCACTTGTCGGTGAATCTACCACTTCAAAAGTCAGTGCATCACCGTCCGCATCTGAGCCAGAAAGTATAATCACCACAAAAATATCTTCATCGGTAATTTTCTGAATATCAGCTGCAATGGGTGGATTATTCACAGCAACGATATAATCTACTTTCGTTTCCGTGCTTTCAATCGTTCCATCACTGACAGTTAAACTCACTGTGTAAACACCTGCGATCGTGTAAATATGCGTTGGGTTTGGTTCTGTGCTTGTCATTGCATCACCAAAATCCCAAAGCCAACTTGTGATTGTCGTGTTCTCTACGGTGGAAACATCCGTAAAAACAACCGTTAGCG
>JADHUZ010000084.1 GCA_016784265.1 Fidelibacterota bacterium | reverse complement strand
AGTAAAATTAGAAGATTTGCCATCGGGGAATCATCAGTTCAAAGGTCAATTCAAAATCAATATCGAAGATGTTGGACTTTCTGTAAAAACTGGTGATATAATTTTTTACGATATTGTCATCGTAGTCTCCGAAGCAAAAATTAAAATTTCTGGTTCGTCAAAGATTGAATTGGATTGTGTATGTGACCTATGTACGAAACGGTTCTATGCGCAACACAGTTGCTCAATTGATGAAAGTATTTCAATATTGGCGGAAGATTCTGGAATCTCACCAGCAAGCCGTTTGGATGAAATTGACTGTGAAAAGATGCTTTATGAATTGCTGATTGTAAATATTCCGTTGAAGATATTATGTAAATCGGATTGCAAAGGTTTGTGTTCAGGGTGTGGAGTTGATCAAAATATCACAAGATGTAAATGCGAACAGGAAATGGATTCACGTTGGATCAAATTAAAAGAACTAAAACTAATGGAAGAGGAGATAGTAAACAATGGCTCATCCTAAAAGGAAAACATCAAAAGCTCGTAGAGATCGTCGCCGAGCAAATTGGAAATTAACTTCTCCGAATACTGCTAATTGCAGTCACTGCGGACAACCAAAGATGCCACACCGCGTATGTCCGAATTGCGGATATTATCGCGGCAAACAAGTCATCACAACTACAGATTAAAGTCTGGTCAATTCGATTTATCACATAGCACTCGACGCAATGGGCGGCGATTTTGCACCGCAATCTGCTGTTGCCGGTTCTGTTCTTGCTATTCAAGAAAAACCAGATTTGAAGATTTCTCTTGTAGGTGAAAAGGAAAGTATTCAATCTGAGTTGGACAAATATTCTTTTTTGCCAGAGACAATTCAAATAGTTCACGCGCCGGATGTTATCTCGATGTATGATTCGCCAACCAAAGCGATAAAAACAAAACCGGATTCATCAATCGTTAAGGGATTGCAATTTCATAAAGACGGAAAAGCAGATGGATTTATTAGCATGGGAAACACTGGTGCAGTGATGACTATCGCCATTTTTACACTTGGTAGAATAAAAAACGTGAAGCGCCCGACAATCGGAGCATTTTTCCCAAATCCCAAAAACGGTTGTTTGGTTTTAGATGTTGGTGCCAGTTTAGAAGTCCGACCGATTCACCTTTTTCAATTTGCAATTATGGGAGAAATATTCTACTCTCATCTTTTTAATTTGGATAATATTCGAGTTGGGTTACTAAATGTCGGCGAGGAAAAAGGTAAAGGCACTCAATTGCATATTGCCGCTCACCAATTGTTATCGAAATTGCCATCGTTTATTGGAAATGTAGAAGGGCGTGATATTCTATCCGGAGCAGTGGATGTCGTAGTTTGTGATGGATTTTCTGGAAACTTATTGCTGAAATTCGCGAGTAGCATTTTTCCATTTGTTCGGGCACAAGCAGGAAAATTCATGAACAACAAACTGGCTGAAAAAACCGGTTTATGGTTGATGAAAGATTCATTATCTCAACTACAAAAATCGTTGGATTATCAAGAATATGGCGGCGTTCCTTTGCTCGGCGTGAATGGAACTGTCGTGATTGGGCATGGGAAATCATCTCCCAAAGCGTTTAAAAATGCAATTCTCAACGCACGCAAAATGATCAGAGAAAACATTAACGGTATCATTCGGTCAAAATTGAGCGAATCTCTTGACGAAATGCCGAAAACTACGCATTCTGAGAGCGCAACTGCATGATCCCTGTCCATATCACAGGCACCGCAAAATATTTACCCAAGACTCGGCTAACCAATGCGGATCTCGAAAAAATGATTGATACATCGGACGAATGGATTACAACTCGCACAGGAATCAAAGAAAGACGAATTGTAGCAAATGGCGAAGCAACATCTGCTATGGCGACTCATGCGGTAAGAAAATTATTAGGAAAAACAAAAACGCAACCCGAAGAAATTGATTTGATTATTTTAGCCACAGTTACACCGGATATGTTTTTTCCCGCCTCTGCCTGCTTGGTGCAAAATCGAATCGGAGCAAAAAACGCGTGGGGATTTGATCTTTCTGGAGCATGTTCCGGATTTTTATTTGCGCTCATTTCCGGTGCTCAATTTATTAAATCTGGAAGGCATAAAAAGGTGGTTATCATCGGCGCTGATACGATGAGCTCCATCGTTGATCCAGAAGATAGAAATACAATTATTTTATTCGGCGACGGTGCTGGTGCTGTTCTACTCGAACCAGGAATTGACGAAAATTTCGGCATACTTGATTTTGAGCACAGAATTGACGGCTCAGGAGGTGACTTATTGATGATGCCTGCTGGCGGTAGCCTCTCACCTCCTTCCCATACGACTGTTGACAATCGCGAACATTATGTAAAACAAAACGGTAGAGCCGTTTACAAGCACGCTGTAAAAAGTATGGCAAATTACACAAAATTACTTTTGGACAGAAATCACATCAGTGCTGAGAAACTAACTTTATTTATTCCGCATCAAGCAAATGCAAGAATCATGGAAGCCGTCGCAAGTAGAATTGGATTGACAGAAAAACAAGTCATGGTTACCATTGATAAATATGGCAATAATACTGCCGCAACATTGCCAATTGCTATGGACGAAGCAGTTGATGAAAACAGAATCAAACACGGTGATACAATGATTTTGACCGCGTTCGGCGCTGGTTTTACAGGTGGAGGTGTTTTAATTCGATGGAACAAATGAAAATTGCATTTCTTTTTCCCGGACAAGGATCACAATCCGTCGGAATGGGCAAAGGAATTTATTCCAAATATGAAATTGCAAAACAGCGCTTCGTGGAAGCGGAAGAAATTCTCAGTAAGCCACTACGAAAAATTTGCTTTGAAGGTCCTTTGGATAAATTGACGCAAACCATAAATACTCAACCATCTTTATTCGTCGTCAGCGCTATTATTCATGATATTTTAGTCGAGAATGGATTCAGACCAGATGCAGTTGCTGGACATAGTTTGGGCGAATTTACAGCACTGTATTCATCTGGCGTATTTAGTTTTGAAGATGGACTCAAAATTGTCAAAAAACGTGCTGAATGTATGCAAATGGCTGGAAAAGAAAATCCAGGAACCATGGCGGCGATTCTCGGTTTGCCCATCAAAAAAGTGGATTCTCTTTTGGATGATGCAAACCAACACGGCATTGTAACGATTGCCAACTACAATACAAGCATACAATGCGTAATATCGGGAGAAATCAAAGCCGTTCACACAGGCATGGAATTCTGCCGTATGGCTGGAGCAAGGCGCGCAATCGAACTCGCCGTCGGCGGTGCTTTTCATTCTCTTTTGATGGAACCCGCACATGCTGAATTTGATGAATATCTTTCAAAATTCAATTTTGAAAAACCGAAAATTGATTTTTATGCAAATGTTACAGGCAAAAAAGAAACAAATCCTAAACGTATCCAAAAACTATTGGCAAAGCAATTGCTTTCCCCAGTGCTATGGTTTCAGTTGCTAAATAAAATGTCATCCGATGGAATCAACCAATTTTGTGAGGTTGGTGTTGGAAAAGTATTGCAAGGATTAGCCAGACAAGCCCTGCCAGGCGCTGATAAAATTTTTGGATTTTCTAATGCAGATGATTTGAACAACGGAGCATTTCATGAATAAAACAAATCAAGTTGCGCTAATTACTGGCTCTGCACGTGGAATCGGCTTGGAAATTGCCAAATCATTTTACAAGGATGGTGCAAAAATTGTAATTTGCGATATCAATAAAGAATTACTTGCTGAAGTCACGAAACAATTCGATCCAAACCGCATTTTAGCGCTCAAATGCGATGTTTCCGACGAAAATGAAATTAATCGTATGATCACACAAGTTATGGATCAATTTGGACGGATTGACATTCTCGTCAACAATGCGGGAATAACGAGGGATAATTTGATTCTCCGTATGAAAATCGACGAATGGGACTCTGTTATCAATATTAATTTGCGTAGTGCATTTTTGATGACACAATCTGTTTCCAAAATCATGTTGCGCCAGAGATTTGGGCGGATTATCAATATCACGTCAGTGATTGGAATTATCGGAAATGCTGGACAATCAAATTATGCCGCGAGCAAATCTGGTTTAATCGGTTTGACAAAATCAGCGGCAAAAGAATTAGCATCTCGCAATATCACGGTTAATGCAATTGCACCGGGATACATCCAAACCGATATGACAGAAAAACTTACAGACAATGTGAAGAAAACATTATTGAATCAAATTCCGATGCGCCGACTGGGAAATCCTTCGGATTTGTGCGGAATTATAAAATTTTTAACAACCAAAGAAGCAGAATATATCACCGGACAAACGATTTGCGTTGACGGTGGTATGGTCATGTAAATCAAAAAAAAGGAGAAAAACATGAATACGTTCGAAAAAGTCAAAGAGATCATCATGGACAAACTGGGAATCGAAGAATCAAAGATTACACCAGAAGCCAAATTTATTGAAGATCTTGGAACCGACTCACTTGGCGTTTACGAATTGATCGTCGAACTGGAAGAGGAATTCAAAATTGAAGTACCCGCCGGTGACGAGGACAATTTGAAAACCGTTGGCGATGTCGTTAAGTATGTCGAAGAAAAAACGCAGGGATAATGAAAAAGCGGGTAGTCATCACGGGGACTGGTGTTGTTTCTCCTGTGGGTATAACCACGGAAATTTTTTGGAATTCCTTGATAAATGGCGTAAGCGGCGTTGGTCCGATTGCGCAGTTTGATTCTTCTGAATTTTCCGTAAAAATTGCTGCCGAATGTTCGGATTTCGATCCGGCAAATTATTTCAAACCGATGGAATCCAACAAACTCGATCGGTTTTCTCAATTTGCTATCGTTGCCGCAAATGAGGCGATCGAGCAAGCAAAAATTGACGATTCGATTGATAAATCGAGAGTTGGAGTTGTGGTCGGCTCAGGGATTGGAGGAATCCAAACTTTTGAAAATCAACACAACAGGCTTATCAATCGCGGTCCCCGTCGAGTCTCACCGTATTTTATCCCGATGATGATTTCGGATATCGCATCGGGACATATCTCAATTCAGCATGGGCTAAAAGGACCGAATTTTTCCGTTACTTCTGCGTGTGCGACAGCAACACATGCCATCGGCACAGCATTCCGTTTAATTCAATACGGCGATGCAGATATTATCGTGTCAGGCGGCGCAGAAGCATCCATTAGCCCAATGTCCGTGGCTGGATTTACCAATATGAAAGCGCTCTCCCATTCTCAGCGAAAACCGGAAGAAGTTTCCAGACCGTTTGATGCGCAACGAGATGGATTCGTCATCGGAGAAGGCGCAGGAATTGTCATTTTGGAAGAATATGAACACGCAATTCAGCGCGGCGCAACGATTTTAGCGGAAATTGCTGGAATCGGATTTTCAGCAGATGCCTATCACATTACAGCACCTTCACTGGACGGTGCCGGCGCAACGATTGCAATGAATGCCGCAATTCGTGATGCAGGGATTGCACCGGAAGAAATTGGATACATCAACGCACACGGCACTTCGACACCATTTAACGATAAAATCGAAACTACTGCTATCAAAAATATGTTTAAACGCCATGCGATGCATATTTCTATCAGTTCGACCAAATCGATGACTGGACATCTGCTCGGTGCGGCTGGCGGAATCGAATTTATCGCTTCGGCGATGACAGTGCAACATAATCTCATTCCGCCGACAATCAATTACGAAAATCCGGATCCGGAGTGCAATCTCGATTACACACCGAACATCGCAAAATCGAAGCCGTTGCATTATGCCATGTCAAATACTTTCGGTTTCGGCGGGCATAATGCATGCGTAATCGTAAAAAAACTGACAAATAAGTTTTGAGTTTCTGGAATCGAATCCTAAACTTTTTCCGCGACGAAAAGCAACCAATTGATTTTCTACAATTAAAAATTCGATATCAATTCTCAAATCAATCTTTAGCCAAAGATGCCATTACCCACAAATCTGTTCGCAAGCAAAATAGGCAAAATACATACGAACGATTGGAATATTTGGGAGATGCTGTTGTCCAACTGCTCGTTTCAGAATATTTGTATAAAAAATTTCCTCGTGCCACCGAAGGCGAATTGACAAAATTTCGTTCGAGACTGGTCAATCGAAAACATCTTGCAACAATTGCTACAAAAAACGGTTTCAAACAATTTCTGATTTCGAAAAATTCAAACAACGAACCCGCTTTACTCTCCGAACTTTTTGAATCCATCGCTGGTGCAATTTTTCTGGATGGC
>JADHUZ010000083.1 GCA_016784265.1 Fidelibacterota bacterium | reverse complement strand
GAGCCAGCGGAAGAAACGGTTGTTGAGGAACCCAAAGAAGTTGCAGCAGAAAGTGCAGAAACTTCCAAAGAACAGGTGAAGGAAGAAAAACCAGCACCTGAACCAGTGGAAGAAGTTGTGGCTGAGGAGCCCAAAGAAGTTGCAGCAGAAAGTGCAGAAACTTCCAAAGAACAGGTGAAGGAAGAAAAAAAAGAAAGCACTGAGGAGTAAATCTACGTGGAAAAAATCATAGATGATATTCTCAAACGATTGGTTTCAAAGCCGAAATCTGTGGTGGTGAAACAGATCGAAAGAGATGGGATCAACGTTATTCAAGTGTCCGTGGATCCTGAGGATCGTGGCAGAGCGATTGGGAAAAACGGGCGAATGGCGAAAGCACTTCGGGTTATCATTCAATCTATTTCAATGCACGAGGGTGATTCGCGGACGACGTTGGAGATTGTCGAGTAATTTTGATGGTTGCCATCGGCGAATTTGTTGGATTGCATGGAGTGCGTGGAGAGTTGAAATTGGGTAAAACACCGCAATGGTTTGACGGGGATCAATCGTTTCATCAGATTTACGTTGGCGATGGGAGCGATTTATCCGAAAAAATCCGAGTTCAACGAGTTCGATGGAATAAGAACCATTATCTTTTTATGTTGGAAGATGTTCAAACCGTTGATGCGGCATCTGAATTTATCGGGAAAAATGTCTATCTCGAAGAGATGCCAACGCTTGAAAAAGGCGAACATTACGTAAAAGATATTTTGGGATTATCAGCTTTTGATGGAGATGTAAAGATTGGCGAGGTGAAAGATGTATATCTCGTTTCCGGCAATTCGATGTTATCTGTCGTGAATGATGACGGCAAGGAAATTATTATACCAATTCGAGATGAATTTGTTCAGAAAATTGATCTGGAAAATGGGCAAATTGTTTGTCAAAATGTGAAAGGTTTGCTGGAATGCGCATAGATGTAATCACAGCATTTCCTAATATTCTCGGCTTGCCATTGTCGCAAAGTATTGTCGGCCGTGCCCAGAAAAAAGGGATTGTCGATATTCACACCGTTGATCCGAGAGATTTCACAAGTGACAATCATCGAACGATTGATGAGATTCCTTATGGCGGCGGTCCCGGAATGGTTTTAAAGCCAGAGCCAATTTATTCTGCAGTGGATTTTTTATTGTCTGAAATTAGCGGTGATCCAAGGATTATCATTACGACGCCGCGAGGACAGCAATTTGATCAAAAAGCGGCGGATCGTTTTGCAAATGAGGAAAATCTGATTTTTATCTGTGGGCATTATCGAGGGATGGATGAACGGATTTTCGAATTGGCAACCGATGAAATGTCCATCGGGGATTTTGTTGTTACCGGCGGAGAGATTCCCGCAATGCTGATGATTGATGCGATTGTGCGGCGAATTCCTGGGTCGTTAAATGATTTTGAATCTGCTGAGCGCGATTCTTTTGCGCAGAGCAATCTTTTGGGAGAGCCATTATACACTCGTCCAGAAATTTTCCGAGAAATGAGAGTGCCAGAAATACTGCTTTCCGGGCATCATCAAAAAATTGAAGAATGGCGAAAAGAACAACGCCTTGAATTGACAAAAACAAAAAGAGAAGAATTGTTAACTATTGAGTAGGAGAACACAATGAACCAGATTATACGAGAAATTGACGAACAATACACGCTTCATTCGAATATTCCTGATTTTAAATCCGGCGATACTGTTGCCGTGGATTATAAAATTATCGAGGGGGAAAAAGAACGTATCCAGCGCTACCAAGGTGTAGTTATTTCGATGCGAGGATCGGATGCAGGGAAGACTTTCATCGTTCGTAAAATATCGCACGGTATCGGTGTGGAGCGGATTTTTCCGTTTTACTCACCGAATATTGTTAAAATAACTCGAATAAGAGCTGGAAGAGTTCGTCGAGCAAAACTTTATTATCTTAGGAGTTTGAGAGGAAAAGCGGCGAAAATCAGAGAAAGTAGATAAAACGAATTTGTAATGACTCATTTCGATTATTCAGCCGAGCAATATGAGCAACTAATTTCCAAACTAAATGATATTGGTATCTCACTTTCGGCTGAAAAAAATATTTCTCGCTTAACGGAGCGTATCGTGGACGAATTGCGATCGTTTACGAATGCTGATGCTGGCGCGCTCTATATTTTAAATAAAACAAAGAAATCGCTACAATTTCAGATTGTTCAAACCGAAAGTCTGAATATTCGCATGGGTGGCACTTCCGGCATCGCAATCACATGGTCCGATGTTATGCTCGAACTGAACGGGAAAGAGAATCTCCAAAATATATCTGCTTATGTTGCAAATACAGGCGAAACGGTCAATATTCCGGATGTGTATAAGGCGGATGGCTTTGATTTTGGGCAGACGAAAGTTTTCGATAAAAAAAATAATTATCGAACAAAATCAACATTGACGCTCCCTTTAATTGATCACAATCGCAGTGTTATCGGGGTGTTACAATTGATCAACGCCAGAGATGAAGCAGGTGAAATTATCCCGTTTAAAACCGAATTTGAAACGTTGGTTCGATCGTTAGCGAGTCAGGCGGCGATAGCACTGGAAAATGCGAAATTGATTGCTGATTTGCGCAATTTGTTCAAGTCATTAGTGGTTTATTCTTCAAAAGCAATTGAAGCGCGAAGTCCTCATACTGCTGGACATTCCGGACGTGTGGCAACGCTATCGAAAGAAATTCTCAAAGCAATCAACCGTCAGAATGATGGTGTTTTTGCCGATGTATATTTTTCTCCCGAACAAATTGAAGAAATTGAATATGCCGGCTGGCTTCATGATATTGGGAAAATTGGCGTGCCCGAAGCAGTTTTGGAAAAAGAAAACAAATTGACTGATGATCAAATCGACATCATTCGAGAGCGGTTTTTATTGTCAAGTTTTTACAATGCTTGTTATGATTACGAAGACGGCAGACGAATGGAGTGGAGTGATTTCAAGAATTCATTTCACCATTATTGGAAGAATTTATTAGATGAGTTGAAATATATTCAAAAGATCAATGAATTAAATTTTGCAAAAGACCATGAATTAAAGCGAATTCGGGAACTTGCCCGAACTTATTATTTTGATTTTAATGGTAAAAGGCACGATTTGCTCACAAATTTTGAGCTGGAAAATTTGGAAGTTCGTAAAGGGAATTTAACAGAAGAAGAGAGAAAAACCATCCAATCTCACGTAACGGAAAGTTATCGAATCTTGAAGGCGATTCCTTTCATGGAAGATTTAGATGGCATTCCAAATATGGTGATTGAGCACCATGAATATCTTAACGGCGCTGGATATCCGTACGGACTTCGTGGAGATGAAATTACATTGCAGGGGAGAGCGATCTGTGTAGCGGATGTTTTCGATGCGCTTACTGCAAAAGATCGCCCATATAAAAAGAGCGTGCCGCTCGATAGAACATTAGAAATCCTTCAAAATGATGCAGAGTCCGGATTGTTTGATAAAAACATCGTTGATTTATTTGTTCAGGAAAAGTTGTATTTCGCCCTTCCCGGATTTAGAAAAAAGATAAATAAACACTGATTCTGCGCATGGCGCAAACGAATTCTTTATTCCGCAATTTACCGTCTGTTTCCGAAATTCTTGGGAAAATTTCAACGGATCTGCCCAATGATCTTTTGGTTTTGTGGATTCGAGAAATTTTGCAACAATCTCGCCGAAATATCCAGAAGAAGAACAAGGCGCTGTCTAAGTCGGTGTTATTGGAACAAATATACGCAGAAGTTCAAAATAGAATTCAATTTTTCAACTGGCAATTTGCAACGGTGATAAATGGCACAGGCGTCATTTTGCACACGGGATTAGGCAGAGCACCGCTTGGGCAAGAGATGTTGGATTCGCAGGTTTCTGTTATGAAAAATTATGTTTCGTTGGAGATAGATTTTTCAGGAAAGCGTGGAGATAGATTCGCTTCGTTGCGCGATTTGCTGAAATCTCTGACTGGTGCCGATGATGCGTTGGTCGTGAATAACAATGCGGCGGCGGTTTTGCTGGTTTTGAATTCTTTGGCTGATGGCAAAGAGGTGGTGGTTTCTCGGGGCGAGCAAGTGGAAATCGGCGGCTCATTTCGGATTCCTGATGTTGTCCGAAAAAGCGGAGCGACGATGATTGAAGTTGGTACAACGAATCGAACTCATTTGGAAGATTATCAGAAAACGATTACAAAAAATACGGCTGTTTTGTTACAAGCTCATACGAGCAATTTCCGCGTGCAGGGATTTACGAAGTCAGTGGATTTGGGGGAACTTGCATCGCTTGGGAAAAAGCACCGAATTCCTGTCGTGTCCGATCTTGGAAGTGGCGCATTGGTTGATTTGCAATTATTTGGTTTTTGCGATGAGCCGCTGGTAAAAGATGTTATCAAACTCGGCGTTTCTGTGGCGACGTTTAGTGGCGATAAACTGATTGGCGGTCCGCAATGCGGAATTATTGTCGGCAAAAAATCGCTCATTGGCAAGATGAAAAAAAATTCATTACTGCGTGCGATTCGTCCTGATAAATCCACGCTGTTGATTTTAAAAAAAACACTATTGAAAATTGCACAAGGAAAAATCCAGAATCTCCCGTTGTTCCAATTATTGAGCAGGACAACCGACGAATTGCATAATCAGGCTGAATCTGTGATTCGAGCACTTTCGCCGGAAATTTTGGAACAATTTTCGATTTCAATCGATGCGACAACAGGGCAATTTGGTAGTGGATCAATGCCGACGGAAGAAGTTGATAGTGTTGCGCTGATAATCAAATCTTCGCAAGAATCTGCTCGTTCCATTTTTGAGCGACTTGTTCATGGCACACCTTCTGTATTGAGTCGCATTCATAATCAAAAAATATTGATCGATCTTCGGACGGTTTTTCCCTCAGAACTCAATTCGTTAATCGAAGCGATTAATAATCTGGCACGATAGAAATGACACATCTGGTTATCGGAACCGCAGGGCATATTGATCATGGCAAATCAAGTCTTGTCAAGGCGCTGACAGGAACAGACCCGGATCGGTTCGCGGAGGAAAAACAACGTGGATTGACCATTGATATCGGATTTGCATTTTTAGGTGATAGCATCACTTTTATTGATGTGCCCGGGCATGAAAAATTTATCAAAAATATGGTTTCCGGCGTTGCTGGCATTGATGCTGTCATGCTCGTGATTGCCGCAGATGATGGCATTATGTTGCAGACGAAAGAGCACTTGGATATCTTGAATTTGCTGCATATCAAACAAGGTTTTGTTGCACTTACAAAAATTGATTTGGTCGAAAAAGATTGGCTGGAATTGGTTAATCTGGAGATTGAGGAATTTTTGCAGGGAACTTTCCTTGAAAACGCGCCTATTTTCAACGTTTCATCGACTAAAAGCGATGGGATTGACAAATTATCAGATTATTTGAAAACGCTGTCAGCCAATCAAAAGAAAGACAGTGGTGTTTTGAGAATGCCAATTGACCGTTCGTTTTCCATCGAAGGTTTTGGAACTGTCGTGACTGGAACAGTGATGAGCGGAAATCTCAAATCGCAGGATTCTGTAGAAATTCTTCCGCTTGGAAAACGAGTGAAAGTTCGAGGAATTCAATCTCATGGAAAGATGATTAGCAGTGCAAAAATCGGTGATCGCGTTGCGTTGAATCTTCAAAATATATCAAAAGATGAACCTGGACGAGGGCAAGTTATTTGTCAGTGTGGTTTTTTTGAAGCAACTGATCGATTTTATGCGGAAATCAAATTATTAAAGCATATCGAAAAATCGATAAAAAACAATGAGCGATTGCGAATTCATCTGGGTACAACGGAATATTTGGGGCGGATTACAACAGAGAAAAATCAACCGATTCAGCCGGGAGAAAGTCGTTTGTGCTATATTCGATTGGAATCAAAAGGGATGGTTTTTCATGGTCAGCCGATGGTGATTCGTCGCTATTCGCCCCCAAGAACAATTGCTGGTGGCGTTGTATTGACTTATGAGAAAATACCACATTCAATGAAAAAGAATCAGTGGTTTCAAGAGTTGCAGTTTCTCGCAAAAGATGATTTGGATGAAAAATTAAACGGTGTATTTTTGGGAAAACATTTTTTAACTCGTGCGGAAATATTTCAAAAACTATCGCAACGAAATCCGGAGATTCAGAAAGCGATTGATTACAAAATAAAGTCTGAGAAATTGATTGAAATACAAGTTAGCGGTGGACGTTTTGTCGCGCAAGCAGAGAATTTAAAAATCCTGAAAAATCAACTTGTCAAAGCAG
>JADHUZ010000082.1 GCA_016784265.1 Fidelibacterota bacterium | reverse complement strand
TCTGAATGGCTATTTGGAGCGGCGTGCTCCATGGAAGTTGCTCAAAAATGATGAAACGAAAGCCGAAGCAGGAATGGTGCTTTTTCAGGCAATGGAGGCGTTGCGACTTGTAGCGACAATGTTGCATCCGATAATGCCAGAAAAAATGAGTGAACTGCAACGCGGATTTGGATTTGCCGCGATGGATATTGCTGTGCAACAATGGGGACAATTAATTCCCGATTCAAAATTGGGAGAAATTAAAATTTTGTTCCCGCGCATCGAAATTGAGACAAAAACCGAAGAAAAATTAGAGGAGGATTTGGTGGAATTTACAGATTTTCAAAAATTAAAATTTAAAACGGGCATAATCGAAACTGCTGAAAAAATCGAAAAAGCCGATAGATTATTGAAATTGACAGTTAAAGTTGGTGACGAAACAAGACAACTCGTTGCAGGAATTGCTGAGCATTATGAGCCGGAAGAAATCATCGGAAAAACAGTAGTTGTTTTGACCAATTTGAAACCTGCGAAAATTCGTGGCGTGGAAAGTCAAGGCATGATTCTAGCGGCTTCATCGAAAGATGGATTAACTTTGCTCACAACCGATGGCGATATGCCGAGTGGCAGCGAAGTTCGGTAAATCATGAATGAAAAATGATTGACAGTCACGCACACATCAACGCACCGCAATTTCGCGACGATTTGGAAGCCGTCATTCGGCGCGCAATCGCAGTCGGGATTGAGAAAATCATCGTGCCCGGATATGATTTGCCGACAAGCCTGCGCGCGATGGAACTTGCGAAAAAACACGATTTAATTTTTGCAACGGCTGGGATTCATCCGCACGATGCGAGCAAATCACCAAAGAATTATCTCAATCTGCTCGAACAATACGCAACCGACGAAAAAGTGGTTGCTATCGGCGAATCGGGATTGGATTTTTTCCGTAATTTGTCCGAGAAAAATGTTCAAATTATGCGATTTTCGGAGCAGTTGGAATTGGCGAAATCACTGAATTTGCCGATAATTATTCATAACCGAAATGCAGACGATGACACGATTGAAACAGTTGAAAATATTGGAAATACGCATGGTGTTTTGCATTGTTTTTCTGGTTCGCAACGATTGGCAGATTGGGCGATTGAACGCGGTTTTTTCCTTTCATTTACGGGAATTATCACATTTTCTGATGAGCATCACGGAATAATACGGAACGCTCCAAAAGACAAAATTTGTATCGAAACGGATTGCCCATGGCTAACTCCAGCACCGCATCGAGGCAAACGAAACGAGCCGGAAAATGTTAAATTTGTGCTTGAAAAACTTGCCGAAATTTGGGAAATGCCCGTCGAAGAAACAGACATAATGGCGACATTCAACACGGAACGCTTATTTCCGAAAATTGCGAAATGAAACATCGCCCACGCAAGCAATTTGGGCAGAATTTTTTGGGTGACCCAAATATCGTCGAAAAAATTGTAGCGTTGGTTCCGCAGGACGATGCGACGATTCTCGAAATTGGTCCCGGCCATGGAGCATTGACCGAAAAATTGTCGCAATTTGCCAAAAAATTAATTGCTGTCGAAATTGACCGCGATTTGGTCGTAGAATTGCAAGAAAAATTCAAGGATTATCCAAATGTGGAAATCCGCAGTGCAGATGTTTTGAAAATGGATTTGTCGCAGTTTGGCGAAAAACTGCACATTGTAGGGAATCTACCGTTCAATATCACAAGTCCGATTTTGTTCAGATTATTTCATCAGAAAAAATATATCGAGTCAGCAACTTTGATGGTGCAAAAAGAGGTCACCGAGCGGATTTCTGCAAAAGTTGGCAGTTCAAATTATGGGGTTTTGAGTGTGATTTCGCAATTTCTTTTGAAAATTTTAGAGCAGTTTGAAGTGCCAGCGTCAGCATTTTACCCAGTTCCGAAAGTAGATGCGACTGTTTTTCTGGCTAAGTTTCGGCAACTTCCGAATACGGAAGGAATTGAAATTTCGCAGTTTCATCAGTTTGTAAAAAAGATATTTGCCCATCGCAGAAAAACGCTTGGAAATAATTTGAAATTCTTTGCCCCCACCCTGCTGAGCATTTTGCGAAAACAATTTGACACAGGACGAAGACCACAAACCTTGTCTCTAAACGAAATAATCAAAATATTCCAGATTTATCGCCAATCAATTCTTGATGGATAAACTTTTTATTAGTTGTACAGCCAAAAAAATTTTAACTTTGTAAGCTCGGTTTTGCTGAATTAAAAAGGTTTTGCAGATTGTCTAAAGAAAAAAATAAAACGCGTATCATTCAACACGATTTGAAATTTTGGAAAAATTTGAGCGTGTTGCTGCATTCAATGAATCAAAGTTCTACTGAATCTGAGGTTGTTGAAATTATTGGTTCGTTCTGCAAAAAAACCTTTTTATATGACAAGGCGACGCTGTTTACACGTGATTATTACAACAACAGATCGTTGGTCATAAAATGGACTGATGGCTATCGAGGCGATTTCACAGCCGGTGAAATTTTCCGCGCTGGCAAATGTTTGTTCGGTGATGTATTGAAATCAAATAAACCGGTTATTTTCAACTACGCTGCGCAAAATAAAAAACGAATCAATATAGATGTAAAAAATGACCCTGGATTTTTAGGGTTCTTTGGGATTCCAATTCGTTGGAAAAATTCTGTTTTCGGCGCACTTGTATTTGAAACGAATTATTCGCTATCGGAAGATGGCGAAAACATCGAAAATCTTGGTTTTGTTCAAAAAAATATCGGCGCGGCTTTTCATCGAATGAAAGAATATCATATTTTGCATGATCGCTCTGTAAAGGACGGACTGACGAAATTGTATAATCGCCGAGCTTTCGACGAAGCTGTTACGAGGGAATTGGCAAGATCGGCTCGATACAAATCGACAATGTGTTTATTGATGATTGATATCGATTGCTTTAAAAATGTCAATGATAATTACGGGCATTTGTTTGGTGATTTTGTTCTGCAACGGACTGCGGAATTATTGCAAAAAAATGTACGAAAAATTGACCATCTTGCTAGATATGGTGGCGAAGAGTTTACCGTTATTGTCGTTAACGCAACAAAAAAATTATCTTTCTCAACAGCAGAAAGATTACGTTCTGCCATTGAACAGGAAGATTTTGAAAAAGACGACATCTCGATAAATTTGAAAATAAGCATCGGAATCGCAGAATATCCTACAGACGGTAAAGACGTTGAAAAGATTATTTCCAGAGCTGACATAGCTTTATATGACGCGAAAAAAGCCGGTGGTAATTTGGTAAAACATTTTAAAAAAGAAAGGAGTACTGATTCATGAGCAAAGGGAAAAGAAGCTTTTCCGCAAAACTCGCTCACAGCTCGAAAGAGCGCGGAATGACATGTCCGGAGTGCGGAGAAAAAGTGCAATTCATCAAGCATGTTAATTCGGTGAAAAACACTCAGAATGATGTGTGGAAATTCAACAAGAATATGGTTGCTATCTGCAAGTGTAATCAAAAAGAAATTTACAGTTAAACTGTTCCGTTTCTTTTTTCTATCGCTTGCATTGCTTTTGTGGACCGGATGCGCAATAACTAAGCCATCCGGTCCGGCACAGACCCTCGCCTACAGTAGCAAAGCCGCAGATTATTTCCTGCGCGGCTCCATGATGGAGATGCAAAAACAGCATCCACTCGCCCTACTGGAATACATGAAAGCATATCAAGAGGATTCCTCCTCCGTAACAATCTGCTTGGCGCTAATAAGAAATTTTGCCATAACAGAGCAGTGGGGAAAATCTGATCATTTTCTCAATCGGGCAATCATTTTGGATTCCTCCGACGACAGGATTTACAGATTGATGTTGAGCATTGGACAGTATAAAAATGATTCTCAAATTGTCGAACGCGCACTTCGACAACTTGTTATTATACATCCACAAAATGCAGAACTTTGGCTTGGATTAGCAGAAAATTTTGCGCTTGCTGAGCGTTGGGAGGAAGCCACAGAATCATATCTCAATGCGTATCAAATAAATGACGAATTTAACGAAGCACTTTTTCGTGCCGCAGAAATCTATGCCTTCTTGGAAAAATGGAAAAAGGCTACTAAACTTTTTGAAGAATTTCTCGCCATCTTTCCCGAAGATAAAGATGCCCTATTCCAATTAATTTCAATCTATTATCATACAGATAAAACAAAAAAAATGCATAAAATGATTGACAATTTGGACAGTTTGCTTGTGGACAACGATAACAAACTTTTAATTATCAACGATTTGATTGCATTAAAATCTTTTGAACCTGCAGAAATTTTACTAAATCGTTGGAATTCTGAAAAAGAAAGCTCGCTTTGGTATCTATTTTTAGGAAAAATCGAGATGCAAAATGGCAATGCTTCTCAAGCCAAAATACATTTTGAAACCACGTTGGCATTGGAGGAAGATTCTTCGCAGGTTTTTCTGCTCCATCTAATCGCGTTAGAATACGCAAATCACGAGCAATATGAATCGGCAATTAACATGCTGGAACGCTCGTTGAAAATATATCCCGAAAATGTTGATGTATTTTCTTTGCTCGGGAATTTCTACTGGAAAAAGGATCAAATTGACCAAGCAATTCTTATTTGGAATCGATGTTTGGCAATAGAGCCGGAAAATTTCGATTGCTTGTTCGGTCTGGCAGTTGTTTACAATGATAGGAATGAATTCGACAAATCAGATGAGTTATATCAAATTTTGCTGGAACTTCAGCCGGACAATCCAACGATCCTAAACAATTTCAGTTACAGCATGATCCAGCGAGAAATCAATCTCGAAAAAGCACTTGAAATGGTCGAAAAAGCACTTCTGAAAGAACCGGAAAATCCTGCTTTTTTGGATACGATTGGATGGGTATATTTCAAAATGGGAGAAATACAAAAATCTTTAGGATACATCAATCTTTCTTTGAAATATAACGAAAGCGATCCGGATGTACTGATTCATAAAGGAAAGATTTTATCAGAACTCGGAAAAACGGATGCCGCGAAAATATTTTTTGAAAAAGCGCTACAAATTGATCCGACAAAATCAGATACTTTGAAAGGTAAACCATGACTCGCTATTTTATTTTTTCAGCCATTGCACTGATCATTTCTGGCTGTTCGTATTTGCCGTTTGTCGGTGAAAAAATTGACCCTGCAGATTTCGACCCGCAACGAATTGCACAACACCTCGAAAAACAGCGGAAGAAAGCCAAAAATATATCCGCGAGTGCACAAATCATGTTAGATAGCCCTAATTTTTCCGTTTCTGTCCAAGCGGCGCTTGGCGTGGAAGACTCCACCGCTTCTGCCACCGTGTACAATGTTTTCGGATCAAAATGGGGAAATGTTGAAATAACAGATAATCGCGTTTCGTGGACCGAAGAAAAAACGGGCGAACATGGCTATGCCGGACTTTCTTCGTTTTTAGATTTTGAAACTCTGCCATTCTCGGCGATTGATTTGCTGATTGGAATTCTCCCGCCAATCGGTTTGGCAAAAATTGATTCTTTTTCAGCGAGCGGTAACGACCTTTTTTGGGAATTTAATCAGGACGGCAAAACAATCCGTTGCTGGTTTGACACTGATAATTATCTGATCCGCAAAGTGGAAATCATTGATCACGACAAGAAAATATTTAAATATAAAATTCAACGAATAATCCTCGTCGGTGATGTTTTTATGCCGCGATTTATTCAAATTTTTATGCCAACGAGAAAAAGTATGACCTCAATTTTTTATGAAGATCAAACCATCGAAAGGAAAAATTGATGGAAATTTCAGTCGTCATTCCGTTTTTAAACGAAGAAGAAACGCTGCCTATTTTGCACGAAAAATTGGTGCATCAACTTGACGAAATTGGCAAACCGTGGGAAATTATTTATGTAAACGATGGCAGTTCTGATAACTCATTTTCTGTAATTTCCGAAATTTGTAAACAATCCGAAAAGGCTAGAGTTGTTGGGTTTCGTCGCAATCGCGGAAAATCTGAAGCGCTGAATTGCGGATTTGCAGAAGCGAATGGTGAGTTTATCATCACGATGGATGCTGATTTGCAAGACGACCCGAACGAAATTCCAAATTTGCTTACCGAGATTGAAAAAGGTTTCGATATGGTTTCTGGTTGGAAAGAAAATCGCAAAGACCCACTCGAAAAACGATTTGCATCGAAAATTTTTAATAAAGTAACGCAATGGTCAACTGGGTTAAAAATCCATGATTTCAACTGTGGACTAAAAATTTATCGCAAAGAAGTGGTAAAAACGCTGAAAATTTACGGCAGTTTGCATCGATTTATTCCAGCAATGGCGCATCAGGCGGGCTTCAAAGTGGGAGAAATTCCAGTCAAACATTAT
>JADHUZ010000081.1 GCA_016784265.1 Fidelibacterota bacterium | reverse complement strand
AGTTTTTTGAGTAATTTCGGTTTGGACGAGAAGGCATCCCACATTTCGATATTCGACTCGTGCACATCGTAAATTGTTGGCAATTTTAGATAATTTTTCACCTGTTTTGCCAACGAAAGCAATTCAAATTCGTGAATGTGAACGCTTTGAATCTCGGCGTTTTTTATTTCATTAAAACAACTTTTAATAAATTGACGAAGCGGGAGTTGGATTGTTTTGTGAATTAAATTTTTGTCGGTCAGCGGTGTTGTCGTAGAATTTTTTGTGAGATATAGAACTTTATATCCTGCATCGAGAAGAGTCCTAATTTGCTTTTGGTAAATTCGCTCGTCGTCGGGGTTGTGTCCACAAGTTAAAACGCAAATCACGAAAATAATCCTCGAATAATTTGGCGATGTTCGTTGTCTAATCCGACGATGAACCACATCGGAAAATAAGCAAATGAGAGTCCAATTTTCCACGATAATTCATCGGGAACAAACCCAAATAATGTAAAAAAGACAAGTGGGAAAAGTATCCCGCGCCAAAAGTATCGAATTGGGTAAATTTTACGATTTGTGAAAAAGATTGCTGTTGCCATTCCAAAAAATGCAACAGCGGTCGCCGCCGCCGCCGCCATCGAAACGGAATTGATGTTTTGAGAAAATAGCGAAATCAGCCAAAAATTAAGTCCGATATTGAGCAACGCTCCCAATCCACGAAAGACAGGAACGAATTTTGTTTTTTCGGCTAAAAATACGCCGGGTAATTGCAAGACATACAGTCCGAAGAAAAAATATCCGAGCAAAATGACGGGTACAATATCAGTTGATTGCCAAAATTTTTCGCCAAAAAATGAATAACCAAATATTTGAATCTGCACAATTTTTTCTGCCCAAGCCGAAAAAATTATTAAGAAAAACCCAGCAATTCCAACAAAAATTGTCGTGATTTTCCGAAATTCATTTGGTGCATCCAAATTATTCTTTTGCTTCAAAAAATACGGCGTCCAACCCATATTGAACCCCATCACAACAAGCAACATAAACATTCCAATTTTGTAACCCGCCGAGTAAAACCCAACTGCTTCTGTACTATGCACAAATTCCAAAATATAGCGGTCGGCGAGTTCCATTACCATTGTGAAAACTCCCGCTGGCAAAAACGGAAGCGAAAATCTGACGATTTTTTTTAGCCAATTTGAATCAAGCAATGAAAACGAAAATCGCGGTAAAATAATCATAAGTGCAAACAAAAACAAAACACCAGATGTGATAAAATTGCTTATCAAAACGCCCAAAACACCAAATTTACACACGACAACAAAAACAATATTGAGCGCCATCATTAGCAGAACATTTGCAAAACTAAACGCCGAAAACAACACGGGCTTTTCTTCTGTGCGCAAAATGATGACAGCCATATTCCACAGCATATCGAAAAATAAAATTCCAGCGATTAACACAATCCAAATCGGCTCACCGCTTGCACCTAAAATGACGGGAACGAGAGATTTGCGAAATAAAACAAGACAGATGGAAAATAAAATCCCAGTCATCGTAATCAAGCCAAAAACATTCGTGAAAACGGTTTTTTCTTTGGATTTTCCGGAGTCAACATAGAATTTCATCAACGCCGTGTCTGTGCCATATCGATACAAAATCAGAGCAAATCCCATAAACGCATAAGCAAGCGAAACAATGCCATATTCGGCACGCGAAAAAACATTTGTGTAGAGGGGAAGGAGCAAAAAACTCACCATTCGAGCCAAAATAGTGCTAATGCCGTAAATCAGTGATTGTTTTCCGAATGTTTTTAGCGACATTTTAGAGAGTTTTCTCCAAAGTATCACGGAAAATTCCATCAGCACCAAAGGATTCTTTGAATTTCGCAAGTCCGCGATTTGGTTCGCCGTTGACTGTAAAAATCCCAAAATCAAGAAATTTAAATTGTTTTGCAACAGCCCACTCCACGATGGAATGAAAAAGCAAATTCACTTGGCGAAGTTCCTGATAATTTTGGTCATGGCTGATATAAAATGCCAAAGTTACTTGCGGTGACGCATCAAACATCACAACACCGGCAATCATTTTTTGCTTCCAAAACGCTCCAAAAAGATGAATTTTTTCAGGGAATAATGTTGCCAATTTTTCCATTTCTTTGAGCGAATGCGTTGGTGCCACATTGTGCCTCGCAGAAAGGTTGTTTTTCAGAATCTCAAAATAGGTCGCGTAATCATCAGATTTGCGAATTTCTACATCGTGTTTTTGTGCTTTTCTAACGGCGCGTAAACAAGATGCGCTGAATTTTTTGTGGGTTTGCTCTGCTGTTTTTTCGAGTTTTAGCACACTTGAAATCTCTCGTTTTTTGTATCGAAAACCGAGATTATGTAACATAAAATCGGCATAATCGGAAGACGATTTGGAATATGTTTTTGGCGGAAATGTGATGCAAATTGCATCGAACTTGTGATTTTTTGCATAATTGACAAGTGCATTTGCGATATTTTCGGTGTTTTGCAATGTGAGCGGTTTTTCGGAAGCCCACCCTCCGTAACTCGCACCAGGATGAGAAATGAGCATTTTTTTACCATCAATCATTCGTTCGGCGGCTGGAAAAACGGCGAGCCATTGGTTTTTTTTCTGGAAAATCAACGAAGAGTCGATAAACCGCCCTGGCGGGTGATAATTCAAAAATCGTCGTAAATGAAAAATCGTCCCATTGTTTGACGAATTGACAAATTCGTCCCATTGTTTTTCAAATTGCGAATCGAATCGCGTAATTGTGATTTTCTCAGTCATATTTCGACCCAAAAATTACCGATAAGTTGTCGAACAGACAAACACAGGATTTTATATTTCTGTTTAGAACTTTATCGAGAAATAACAGTAAGTTTTACGCGCGGAAAAAGCGCAAAAATGAAATTTTAAGGAGGAAAAAATGGGGATTATCACTGATGTTTTTGCTCGGCAGATTTTGGATAGCCGCGGAAATCCAACATTGGAAGTGGAGATTGTTTGTGAAGATGGCTCATTCGGTCGTGCCGCTGTTCCAAGCGGTGCATCAACCGGCGAGCGGGAAGCATTGGAATTGCGAGATGGAGATAAAACTAAATTTCTCGGTAAAAGCGTGGAAACAGCAGTCGAGAATATAAACGAAAAAATTGCGCCTGAGATTGAGGAATTTTTCGTAACGGATCAAGTTGAAATTGATAATTTGATGATAGACCTGGATGGCACTGAGAATAAAAGTAACTTGGGCGCAAATGCGATTTTGGGAGTTAGCATGGCTGTTGCGCATACCGCCGCAGATCATTTGGGCTTGCCGCTTTATCGCTATCTTGGTGGTACAAATGCGAAAACTCTGCCCGTTCCGATGATGAATATTCTTAACGGTGGACAACATGCCGACAATAACGTTGACATTCAGGAATTCATGATTATGCCTATCGGCGCGGAAGATTTTTCCCACGCGATTCAAATTGGCGCAGAAATTTTTCATAATCTGAAAATTGTGTTGAAAAATCAAGGTTTAAACACAGCCGTTGGCGACGAAGGCGGCTTTGCTCCGAATTTACCGAGCAATGTTGCTGCGATCGAGGTGATTTTGGAAGCAATCGAAAAATCCGGATACAAAACAGGCGATCAAATCGTTTTGGCTCTTGATGCCGCCGCGAGCGAGTTTTTTAATCCAGAAAAAGGTAAATATGTGCTTACTGGCGAAAATCGCGAATTATCGAGTGATGCAATGGTTGAATTTTATGCAGATCTTGCCAAACAATATCCGATTGCGTCCATCGAAGATGGCATGGATCAAAACGATTGGTCTGGCTGGCACGCGTTGAATAGCAATCTCGGCGAGAAAATTCAGATTGTCGGCGATGATCTTGTGGTTACGAATCCGAAACTTCTAAAACGCGCTATTGATGAACATTGTATGAATTCGATTCTCATAAAATTGAATCAGATTGGCACAGTTACCGAAACTTTGGATGTCATTGAAATGGCACACAAATCGGGGTTTACTGCTGTAATTTCACATCGTAGCGGCGAAACAGAAGATACGACTATCGCCGATCTCGCGGTTGCGATGAACACCGGACAGATCAAAACGGGTTCCGTATCTCGCACGGATAGAATCGCAAAATACAATCAACTTTTGAGAATCGAAGAGGAATTAGGCACAACTGGCGTGTTTTTAGGGCAGTCAATTTTTTCTAATTTCCAAAAATAAGCATGTCAGCCAGGCTAAGAACAAAACGGGAGAATGTTCGTTCAAGGTTGATTTGGATATTGTGGATTGCTGTGGCCATCGGATCAATTATTTTGATCAGCATTGGCGATTATGGACTGTTAAAAATGTTAAAGATCCAGCGAGATAGAGATCAAATTTTGGGGCAAGTGGATGATATTAAACAGGAAATTGGTCGCATAGAAACAAAAATTGAAAAAATTCAAACTGACAGTGCCTACATTGAAAAAGAAGCACGTGAGCGGCTTGGTATGAGTAAGCCCGGAGAAAAAATTTATCGAACGGTTCCGTAAATCACTTTTTTTCTTCCTGATTTTTCCCTCTTTTGCGGCGATGAATCTCAACATCGGCACTCAATCTCAGTATTCTACCACACAGTGGTTTAGCGATTTTGAGGAAAGTTATGAGAAATATGGTTTTCATTTTCGTGTCGTTGATCATCTCAATTCGGAACGGATTCGGTTTTCTTCTTTGGATTATCGCTGGCAAGATGAGCATCGTTGGGAAATCGATATGTCACAAAAAGTTTTTCAGCGATGGCGCGTCGGTTATCGTTGGTTAGGATACGATTTTGAAGATGGTAAAACCGTGCAAAATTATCAAAATCAGATTATGAAACACGGATTTACTATTGGATCTACGGATTGGGATTTCGATGCGGGAAGTATAAAAGATCAATGGCTTAATCATTCTGATAGCGGTTTTTTCTGGAAAATTGCAAAAGAAAGCACGCCCAATATCCCCCTGTCATTTTTATTTGAGCACGAGATTTTGCAAGATAAATTTAATAAAACTCACGAGATTTTCGCGAAGAAAACATTTTCCACCAAAGATGTCGCTTATCGGGTCAATTTTAAAGTGAATGGGCATCAGAGAGATTATTATTTATCCGAATCAAACGACATAGAGCGGCGCATTCAAAACGATATGAAAGCAGGGCATTATTTAGATTATCCGTTGCTGGCTGGAAGCGCGAGTTGGGAATCGAAAATTCATTATTCGTTCATATCTTTCGGCAATACAGGAGAAGATCCAACGCGAAAGAAAGAAGATGTTTCGGTGTTGAACAGAATCGCGGTCAAAAAGCAAATACACAATTTGAGCACTGCTAATTATTTTGAATGGGATTCCTCAAAACGCAATATGGATGTATCTGATAAAAATCAGCATGGAACTATTGGTGTCGCCGATTATGATCAGCGTGTGTTCATCTGGCATTCTGATATCTTCTGGAAAACCAATGCTTATGACACACTTTTTATTGCACCGAGAATTTACCGTTTGTGGTTTGATACACCATCGGTAGAGAATGACGACGATCGCGATGAATTACGCTATGAAGTAAATATTTCACATAAACATTGGACGGCTAGCCGATTTTTCTCGAATGTGGAAGTAACGTTTATTAACAATCATCTTTCATATTTGTTTAATTCGCGTAGTGGGGAGAATCGGCGTGAGAGATTTTACAAATTGGAATTTCAATTGGGAATGCAAACAGAAAACACAAATTTCTCAACGCGTTGCAGTATTTGGAGCAATATGTTTCTTTATGATTTTGAATCGTTACTGCCGGGCTGGCAAAGTATGATTATTCGCGGCGCAGTCGGCAAATTGCATGAGGAATTCAAAATAACTTCGCACGTTTATCTGGTTTTACGTGAAATATTTCGCATAAATGAAAGAGGATTGTTTCGATTAAATCCACGCGGCGAGCAACCGATTGTGAGTATTTTTGAGCCTTCCGGAGAAATAATTCTGAAATGGAACGCCGCATATTGGCATTTGGGTGTCGGCGCAAGTGTCTATAACCGGAAATATCATTATTTTGAAAATGCAGATATGGACGAACATACTGACCGCTTTAGTTGGGGTCCAATTCTATTTTTCAGCAAACGAAAAAACGGTGAAGAAATTATGTCGCTGGAATACAATTTACTTAACACATCTGTGGCAAAAGCAACGCCGTATCAAACATTCGCGGGACATCTTCGTGTGAATTGGTCGTTGTAATCGCAAGTTGAGATATCGAATTACATCCAGTGATTCCTCATGTTTCGACATCAGCCTTCGTGATGAATCTTTTACTTTGATGAAACTCCCAGATTCGCTGGTTTCTTTCGATCGATCCGGA
>JADHUZ010000080.1 GCA_016784265.1 Fidelibacterota bacterium | reverse complement strand
CGCATCTACGCGTTTTGCGGCATCGTGGAGAAGTTCCATTTCCTTGCGGATAAATTCATCATCCATTTCAATAGCATAACCGCTGTCGGTTTCAGATGATTCATCCAAATCCATATACAGAAATTTCGCACCAAGCGATTCGACTTGCTCGCGTGCGGCTGGACGGACATCAAATGCTTCCACTTTTGCACCCAAACGCGATGCCGTTGCAATTGCCTGTAATCCTGCAACGCCTGCACCAATCACCAAAACCGTTGCTGGTTTAATTGTTCCAGCAGGTGTCATCAACATTGGAAAGAATTTGCTAATGTGTGTTGCGGCATTCAAAACAGCACGATAACCACCGACTGTTGCTTGCGAACTCAACACATCCATTGATTGTGCGTAAGTTGTGCGTGGAATCAATTCCAAACAAAACGATGTGATGTTTTTCTGTGCGAGTGATTTCACCAAAGCATGGTTTGTAAACGGCGCAAGCAACGAAATGAGCGTCGTTCCATCTTTGATTTTTGCCACTTCTTCATCAGTCGGTGGATTGAGTTTGAGAATCACATCTGCATCAGCGTATGGATTTTCTACAATTTTCGCACCGACTGCTTCATATTCAGAATCTGGAAAAAACGAGCCGTTGCCAGCACCTGATTCGATAAGAACAGCGATATTTTCATTTTTTAATAACCGCTTAATCTCGGAAGGTAGCATTGCGACGCGGCTTTCACCCTGCAAAACTTCCTTCAGAACTGCAATATTCACGAGTTTACTCCTCTTTTTATTTGATTGTTCAATAGAAAAAAATAACTGTTTGCTAAGACGCCAAATTTATTGATATTTTTTAGTAATAACGAAACACAAAATTGGGTAAAATTGGATTAATTTGCAGTATCTGAACCTAACCGTTTCAAATCATTATGAAATGTCCGTAATTTACAGCATGTTATTTTCGTTACCTTTTGAAGTTTTAGTCTTATTGATACCCGCTTTGATGCTTGCATTGTCTTTCCACGAATTTGCGCATGCTTATGTGGCGTTTCGGTGTGGAGATGAAACAGCCGCGTTGCAGGGAAGGCTGACGATGAATCCAATCGCACATTTGGACTTGGTTGGCTCGTTGATGATTTTGTTTGTCGGTTTTGGATGGGCGAAACCAGTTCCAGTCAATCCTTTGCTGATGAGAAATCCAAGACGAGACATCATCAAAGTTTCACTTGCCGGACCGATTTCCAATTTGATCTTGGCATTTTTCGGTGGTTTAGGAATGAGAATCATGATTGGATTTCATCTCTATGTTACGTTTCAGACGCTATTCACTTTTCTGCAATTTTTCGTTTGGATTAACATCGCATTGGCTGTTTTCAATATGATTCCCGTGCCGCCGTTAGATGGCTCGAGGGTTTTGTCAGTTGTTTTGGAGCGGAAAAATCCGGAATTAGTTTACAATTTAAATCGTTATGGACCGTTTATTTTGCTGGCTGTTATTGTTTTGGGCAGGGTGGGTGAGTATTCCATTTTGTGGCTTATCATGAAACCGTTCATTAACTTTTTTCATTGGATTTTTACCGGGCATGGACTCTAAACAATTCGATTTCAAAAAAAGATTTCGGGGTCGATTTACGAAAGAACCTTCTTTTGGGAAATTATTGAGGGTAATTTTTGTATTTGCTTTTATACTCTGGCTTTGGATCTTTTTATTAGGGAAAATGTATGATGTCTAATTCAACTGCGAAAAATCCAATCATCATTTTGCCGGATGTACTTGTGGATCAAATTGCCGCGGGAGAGGTTATTCAACGTCCGGCTTCGGTTGTCAAAGAATTGCTGGAAAATTCGATTGATGCAGGCGCGAATCGTATCGAAGTGGTTATCAAAAATGCAGGAAAAGATTTGATTCGGATTGTGGATAATGGAATTGGGATGTCATCGGAAGCGTTATCGCTGGCGACGCAACGGCATGCAACGAGCAAAATCCGAGAATTGAAAGATTTGGAACGCTTGAATTCGTATGGATTTCGCGGAGAAGCATTAGCAAGTATCGCCGCTGTTTCTCAGTTGGAAATTGCATCCATTCCCGCTCAAGAAAATCAAGGGGAACGGAGAATTTGGTCTGGAGGGAAATTAGAAACGGTAGAGGCGTTTGGTGGAAAATCCGGAACAGATATTGCGGTGAAAAATTTATTTTTCAATACGCCTGCGCGCAGGAAATTCCTGAAAGGAAAACCGACAGAAACGCGGCACATCACTGAGCAAGTCGTCCGGGTGGCACTTTCTAATCCCGAACTTCGGTTAAAATATTCCAACGATAAAAAAACGATTTTGGACCTTCCTTCAGGTGATCTAAAAGCACGAATTGGAGCGATTTTTCAGAAAAATTATTCGCAGTATTTGCAAGAAGTGAATAACAAGTATCAGGCGATGAGTTTGGATGGATATGTCGGCAATTTGAATCTTGTTCGGAAATCGAAAGGGGAGCAATATCTTTTTCTGAATGGACGATACATTCAGAATCGATTGATGAACAGTGCTGTTTTTTCGGTGTTTCGCGGACTTGTGAAACGGAGCGAATATCCATTTTTTGTTTTGAATTTGCAAATTGATCCGGCAGAGGTGGATGTAAATGTTCACCCAACGAAAATCGAGGTGAAATTTGCAGATGAATGGCGCGTGTATAATTTTATTAAAATGTTTGTCGCTGAGGCGTTGAGAGATATCATCCAAACGGCACCATCTTTCAGCCCGCCGGTGGCGCTACAAGATTCTCCGAAAAATGCTCAATTTACCATTTCGTCGCATCGCAGCGGGAAAAATCCGCGATTGCCGGAAGAAACGCAACGGCTCATGTTTGATTCCAATTATCAATCACAGAAGGAAACCGATTATCTTCAAAAAGCGCAGAACTTTCCTGAATATTTTCTGGAAGCGCAATCTGACGCGCCATTTGAGTGCGGGAATATTTGGCAAATTCACAATAAATACATCTGTGCGGAAATTCGCAATGGCATCGTGATTATTGATCAACATGTTGCTCATGAGCGAGTTTTGTACGAAAAAGCCATGCAATCGTTCAGCGAAACGGAAGTGCCGGCGCAGCAATTGCTTTTTCCTGTGGTAATCGAATTTTCTCCCGAAGATTATAGCATTCTTTTGGATGTTTTGCCGTTTATGAAAAAAATTGGTTTTCAAATGCGAAATTTCGGCGGACGGAGCGTTGTGTTGGAGGGCGTTCCGGGCGAAATGCGGAGTGGCGAAGAGGGAAAAATTATCAAGCAAATTATTGATTACACAAAGGAATATGCGATGCAAAATGATCCCGTGCAGGAAAAAGTTGCGGCGGCGTATGCTTGCAAAGGTGCGGTAAAAGCCGGCGATCCACTCACAAAAGAAGAACTCCAAGCACTCGTTGATCAACTTTTTGCGACGGAAGAACCTTATTTTTGCCCGCATGGACGACCAATTGTTGTCAACTATTCGCTGGATGAAATTGATAAACGGTTTGAAAGAACTTGATGATGAAAAAGGCACAAGTTGACAAGGCAAAAATGGTGTCTTTGCGTGAGGATTGAAGCAAAAGGAGAAAAATGAAAAATAAATTACATTTACATTCGATGTTGGTTCATGTGCCATGCGCAACTGTTCCGCTGGCGGCCGTGGCGAAAATCATCGAAATGAACAGCAGAAATCTAATGTGGGAAATGATGCTATTGTTTTTGCTTTGGATTTCGTTTTTGAGTATCATTCCGAGTGTAATTACTGGCGTGATTGAACGTGGACACAAACACGCAACTTGGTTTCCGTCATTCAAAAAGAAAATGGGAATGTCGCTATTTTTGCTGGCCAGTTTGGGATTTACAATTTTTGATGTCAGCAATCCAATGATTGAGACGATTTCCATTATTATAATTCAGCCGTTTTTGGTGATTTACACAATGATTTTGGGAATTACTTCGACTCAGGGCAGAGTTTGCGGCAGACTTTCGTATCGCAAAGATATCGAAAACACAGCAGAATTTGATATTCTTGTACCAACAATGGAAAAAATAAAAGACACAGGAAAGCAAATACTTTGATAGACGATAGAATGAAGTCATCAATTACAAATAAAAGAGGAAAAAATGATAGATTTTAGTTTGACAGAAGATCAGCTAGCACTGCAAAAACGCGTGCGAGAATTCGCACAAGATGTCGTTGCACCCGCGGCGGCAGAGCACGATAGAACGGGGAAATTTCCCTATGAAATAGCAAAAATTGCGTGGAAAGAAGGTTTCCTCAATTCGCATGTGGAAAAAGAATTTGGAGGACCAGAACGCGGGAGTCTTTCGGCTTGTATCATCGCGGAGGAAATTTCCGCAGCATGCTCTGGAATTGGGATTGCGCTCGATGCGAATGCACTGGCACAAGGTCCTGTGATTATCGGCGGTAACGATGACCAGAAGAAACGATTTTTGCAACCGATGACCGAAAAGCCAATGTTCGCTTCGTATGCTGTAACTGAGCCAGATGCAGGGAGCGATGTTTCGCGAATTTCGACAACAGCGACAAAAATTGATGACAATACTTATGCTATCAATGGTTTGAAATGGTGGATTACTGGCGGTGGTGTGGCGAGTTGGTATTTTGTTTTGGCGAAGACCGAAAATGGCGCAACTGGATTTATCGTAGATGCCGATTCAGCGGGAATTGTGCGCGGTCCAAAAGAGGAAAATTTGGGTCAGCACGCTTCCAACACGGTTCGCGTGGAATTTCAAGATGTGAAAGTGCCAGTAGAAAATCGGCTCGGCGAAGAAGGCGATGGATTCAAAATTGCGATGAAAACTTTCGATTATTCTCGACCACTTGTTGCCGCGGCGGCTGTCGGAGTGGCGCGTGCTTGTCTATCGCACGCTCGGTTGTATGCGAAAAAACGGACTTGTTTCAACAAACGCATTATCAGTTATCAAGGTGTGAGTTTCAAATTGGCGGATATGGCAATCAATTTGGATGCGGCACGACTTTTGACTTGGCGTGCAGCGTGGCTTTATGATAACGGTTTGCCCAGCACAAAAGAATCTGCGATGGCGAAAGCATTTGCGGCGGATACGGGAATGAAAACAGCCGTCGAAGCTGTGCAAGTGTTGGGTGGCTATGGTTATTCGATGGATGTACCGATGGAAAAACTGATGCGCGATGCGAAGATTTTCCAAATCTATGAAGGCACAAGTGAAATCCAACGCACAATTATTGTTGCAAATCTTTTGCGTGAGAGATAGATGAAACTCAAAGGAAAATTTAGAAAACGGAAAAATTTGGTGATTTGTCCCATTTGTCATCTCGAACTATCCGCAAATGATGTGAATATCAACGGCTTGGTTGTTTGTCCTGTTTGCGGAGCAGTGATTGAAATTATCGAATCGGAAGGGCAGAAAATTCCTGTCGTTCACAATGTCGAAACTAAGCGTCCACAACCGTTATTTCGTTTACACACGATTGCAACACATTTTTCCATCGGACTTTTGCCCGTGGCAATGCTGGCGCAAATTTGGCTGTTTTTTGCACGCGCAAGCGGTGAATTATTAGGAAATTTGGATTTGCTTCTTCCAATGTGCTTTCTATTTTTATCCATTGTCTTAATTGGTGGAATTTTGACCTTTGCGACTGGATTTGTGGATTGGAAACGAAAATATCGTGGTCGAAATTACGAAATTATCACAAGAAAAATTCGTTGGTCCATTGTGTTGTTTATCTTACTAAGTTTTGCAATTTTTCTGTTTTGGATTGAACTTTTCGGGTGGTCATTTCTAACGCAAATTTTCGCACTCGGTGTGATTGCAAAAATTGGACATCTCGGCGGATTTCTAGTTTTTGGAAAATGATTGGATTGTTAAATGGCGAGTGTTGAGTGGCAAATGAATAATCTGTGCAATCCGTGAAATCTGTTGTTAAAAAAGGATATAAATTGGAACAACTGAAAATAGGAAATTACAAAATACAACCGATGGAATATGAGCGATTTGCGCTGGATGGCGGTGCGATGTTTGGCGTTGTCCCAAAAACGCTGTGGAATCGCACAAATCCTGCTGATGAAAAAAATCGCATCGAGATGGCGTTGCGCAGTTTGCTGATTGTCGGTGATGGGCGCGTGATTTTGATCGATGCTGGAATCGGCACGAAATGGAATCCCAAATTTCTGGAAATTTACAAGATTGATTTCGAAAAATCCAATGTTGTCAAATCACTTGCTAATGCAGGCTTTTCTCCCGAAGAAGTAACCGATGTGATTGTTACGCATTTGCATTTTGACCACATCGGCGGTTCAACGAAAATCGAAAATGGGAGAATTGTGCCTGTTTTTCCAAATGCGAAATTTCACATTCAGAAAAAACATTGGGACTGGGCAATAAT
>JADHUZ010000079.1 GCA_016784265.1 Fidelibacterota bacterium | reverse complement strand
CTCGCGGCGGAGATTCACTTCAAAGAAATTCAACAGGGCTTGACTTTCAAACATAATGGTGTGAAAATTGAAAGCCTTTTGCACCAACATCCCAACGGTGCATTGGGTTTCCGCATTTCGCTCGGCGAGAAAGTGATTGTTTACATGACCGACACCGAACACCCGGAAGATGGAATTGACGAAAAAGTGATTCGATTTGCCCAAAAGGCTGATATTCTTATCCACGATGCGCATTTCACGCCGGGGGATTTGCCCGCGCATCGAAATTGGGGACATTCAAGTTGGGAAAAAGCGGTGGATGTTGCCAAACGCGCAAATGTGAATTCGCTGTATTTATTCCATTTTTGCCCAGAATACAATGATGAAAAAATGGAAGAAATCGAACGGGAGGCAAAACAGCATTTTCCGAATTTAGTCGCCGCCCGCGAAGGCTTGACAATTAAAATTCCAACCGAATAAAATGAAATCAAAACAGCGGTTCTATTGCGATCATGCGGCAACTACGCCGATTGATGAAATCGTTTTATCTGAGATTGCGCGTATTTCGCGTGGACGATTTGCAAATCCTTCCAGCACCCATCAGAGCGGACAAGCGGCAAAATCCGAACTTGAAAAATCACGCAGAAAAATGGCAAAATTTTGCAACGCTCCGAATGCGAATGTGATTTTCACTTCTGGCGGGACGGAATCTGATAATTTGGCGATTCTCGGACTTGCTCGTGGCAATCGCGAGAACGGAAATCACATCATCATTTCGAATATCGAGCATCCGGCGGTTGCTGAATCTTGTAAATATCTAGAAAATGATGGCTTTGAAATTTCAGTTTTGCCAGTGGACAAAAATGGAATTCTTCCGCCCGAGTCCGTAAAAAATGCAATCCGAAAAAACACGATTTTGATTTCCGTGATGGCGGTAAATAATGAACTCGGAACAATTCAGCCGATTGAGGAAATTGCAAAAATAGCAAATGGGAACGGAATTCTTTTTCACACAGATGCGGTTCAGGCTTTTGGAAAAATCCCAATTGATTTCGAGAAAATTGGTTTTGATGCGCTGAGCATTTCTTCTCATAAAATTTATGGTCCCAAAGGCGTTGGTGCGTTGGTTTTGAAAAAAAATGTGAAAATCCAACCGCTTGTTTTTGGCGGAAAACAGGAAAATCTGATTCGCACAGGAACCGAAAATCTGCCTGGAATTGTTGGATTTGCAAAAGCCGCCGAACTGATGTTTGCGCATTTTGAATTCGAAAATGCACGGCTCAAAAAAATCGAAAACAAGTTTGTCGCCAAATTATCCGAAATCGGAGCGCAACGAACTGTTCCGACTGAATGCGCTTATCCTGGAATAATAAATTTGCTTTTTCCCGGAATCAGTGCGGAAATTTTGCTTCAAAAACTTGATCTTGCTGGTGTGGAAGCCTCGGGCGGAAGTGCGTGTTCATCAGGCGCAATCAAAGTTAGTCCAGTTGTGCAAGCGCTCGGAATTCCTGATGAAATTGCGCAATCCGCTGTGCGATTCAGTTTTGGTCGAGCCACAAAATCCGAAGATATTTCAGAAATTGCAGAAATCGTGACTGAGCAGGCGATTATTTTATGATTGAAAAAATCTGTGTAATCAGTGAAATCTGTGGTTAAAATTCAACCTTCACCATTCATCCCTCGCCATTCCCGAGTCGCCGTGGCGATGAGTGGCGGCGTGGATAGTTCCGTTGCCGCAAAAATCCTCGTCGGGCAAGGCTACGAAGTTATCGGTGTTACGATGAAACTTTGGAATTATGACGAAGTTGGCGGAAATGTGGATTTATCCAATTCCTGCTGTTCGCTGGATTCTATCAATGGCGCGCGGATGGTTTGCACTGAACTTGGAATCCCGCATTTTGTCTATGATTTTTCGTCAGAATTTCAAAAAATTGTGATTGAAAATTTCAAAACCGAATATCTTGCTGGACGCACGCCAAATCCGTGTATTCGTTGCAATACCTATCTAAAATGGCACACACTTTTGGATAAAATCACAGAAATTGATGTCGATTTCATTGCGACTGGACATTATGCGCAAATTGTTGAAAAAGATGAAAACTTTGCCATCGCTCGTGCAAAATATCGCGAAAAAGACCAATCTTATGCGCTTTGGGAACTTTCGCAGGAAAATCTAAAACGCACGCTTTTTCCGCTCGGGAAATTGACGAAACCAGAAGTCCGAAATATCGCAAAAGAAGCGAATCTGGAAACCGCTGATGAACCGGAAAGTCAGGAAATTTGTTTCATTCCAGATAACGATTACCATCGTTTTTTGAACGAAAATGCGCTAGACGAGATGGCGAAAATTGGCGACGGCAAGATTTTGGACGAAGCCGGAAACGAACTCGGAACGCACAAAGGATTTCCATTTTACACAGTTGGTCAGCGGCGCGGATTGGGAATTTATGATGCAACGCCGTTTTATGTAAAAAAGATTGATGCCACAAAAAACGAAATTATCGTCGCAAAAAAAGAAGCGATGACATTTGTGGAAATGAAAGTCGGACAGTTAAATTGGATGATTCCGCCCAAAATCGAGGAATTTTCAGCAAAAGTAAAAATACGCTATCGGCACGAAGCGGTTGAATGCAATGTACAGATGAATGAAGGCAAAAGGCGAAAGGCAAAAGGCAAAAAAGAAGAGATTGCGTCGCCTTTGGCTCGCAATGACAGAAACTTCGTAACTGTCCGCTTTGCCGAGCCGCAAATTGCCGTCGCGCCGGGGCAATCATCTGTGTTTTACAAAAACGATGTTGTGCTCGGTGGTGGGATTATTTTTGATTAGGAACGCTTTTCGCTAACTGCCCACACGCGGCTTTGATTTTTCTGCCCATGCTTTTGCGAACAAGCACGGGAAACGGTGCATTCTCAAATTTCTCGTAAAACTCATTTATCATCGTGTTTGTCGGTCGTTTGAATTTCAAATTGCTCTCGTTATACGGGATCAAATTCAATTTGCAATCAATTGGTCGTAGCATCGTGTTTAGCCGTCTTGCGTCGTCATCGCTCATGTTTACGCCTTCAAGCATGACATATTCAAAAGTTACGCGTTCGCCGGATTTTTTCGCATGATTTTCTGCAGCTCGGAGTAGTGATTTTATCGGGTTTTTCTGGTTGATTGGCATCAATTTTCTGCGCAATTCATCGGTCGTTGCATTCAGTGAAATAGCGAGTTTATATTTTTTCCCGAGTTCTGTAAAATCACGGATTTTCTGCACAACGCCAGCCGTCGAAATTGTAATTTTTCGCCTTGAGATGTTGCCACAATCGGGATGATTCAACAAATCTGCACTGCGAATCACATTTTCAAAATTCATCATCGGCTCGCCCATTCCCATAAAAACGATATTTGTAATCGGCGCCATCGAATTTTCTCGCGCAACCAAAAATTGCGAATAAATTTCACCTGCGGTTAAATTTCGACGAATTTTCATAAAAGCAGTTTTGCAAAATTTACAACCCAATGCACAGCCGATTTGGGAGGAAATGCAGAGCGTCATTCCATTTGGATTTGGTATCAGCACGCACTCCACTTGATTTCCATCTGCAAATTCTAACGCAAGTTTCTGTGTGCCAGTTTCGTTATCAATTTCGTGTTTTGCTATTTTGGGAACTTGAATTTCGGCAATTTCAGATAGATTTTCCAGAAGTGATTTCGGCAAATTTTTCATCTCATCGAACGATTTTATGCCGTTGGAATGCACCCATCGAAAAATTTGTTTTGCCCGAAATGGCTTCTCGTTCGGAATGAGTTTTTGAATTTCTATTACGTTTTTCCCACGCAAATCGGTTTTATTGGAACTTTTCATCGAGACAAAATTACAATTGAAATGGTGCAAAAATGAATGCTTTTCACTGAAAATATCATCGTAATTTTACTGGCTTGAAATTGTAAATTTTTGGAGAACGCTATGAACGATATACAACTTGTAGAAAAAACAGCGCAAATTCGGAACAAAGTCCATCAAGAAATGGGAAAACGAATCATTGGGCAAAAAGAAATAATTGATCAAATTCTAATTTCCGTCGTTTCGCGTGGACATTGTTTGCTCGTTGGCGTGCCGGGATTGGCAAAAACGCTGATGGTCAAAACGCTTAGTGAGGTAATGGATTTGAATTTTAATCGAATCCAATTTACGCCCGATTTGATGCCATCGGACATCACTGGAACGGAAGTTTTGGAAGAAGATAAAACCACAGGTTCACGGAAGTTTCGATTTGTGAAAGGTCCTATTTTTTCCAATGTTTTGTTAGCGGATGAAATTAACCGAACGCCACCCAAAACGCAAGCGGCATTGCTCGAAGCGATGCAAGAATTGCATGTTACTGCCGCTGGTAACACGATGGAAATTGATGCACCGTTTTTCGTTTTGGCGACGCAAAACCCGATTGAACAAGAAGGAACTTATCCACTTCCCGAAGCACAACTTGACAGATTTATGTTCAATCTCAAAGTCGAATATCCAAGCAAATCCGAAGAACTCGAAATTGCCCGAATGACAACTTTGGCGGAAACGGATGTGCCTGAAAAAGTTATTGGGAAATCCGAAATTTTGGAAATTCAAAATCTCCTCCGAAAAGTGCCTGCATCGCAAGAATTATTGCAATTTGCGATTGATATTGTCTCGGCAACTCGTCCGAAAACGCCCGATGCACATAGTTTTATCAACAAATGGGTGCAATGGGGCGCTGGACCACGAGCGACACAAAATTTAATTATGGGCGCAAAAGCCAATGCGATTTTGCACGGAAAACCTGTGCCAGAATTTGACGATATTGTGGCGATTGCGCATCCCGTTTTGCGACATCGAATTTTGCTCAATTTTTCCGCCGAAGCCGAAGGAATTGACACGGATGAAATTGTAACCAAACTCATCGCAGCCACGCCGAGAAAAAGCCGAGTTTAATGAACAATAATCAATATTTTGATCCTATTTTGCTTTCGAAAGTGAATAATCTTTCGTTGGCGGCAAGGTTTGTCGTTGAAGGATTTTTGGTCGGTTTGCACAAAAGTCCATTCCACGGATTTTCGGCAGAATTTTCGGAATATCGGCCATACAACGAAGGGGAAGATACGCGGTTTGTCGATTGGCGTTATTTTGGCAAAACCGATAGATTTTATGTGAAACGATTTGAAGAAGAAACGAATCTGCGAGCGACAATTATTTTGGATTCGAGTGCTTCGATGGGATTTGCTTCGGGCAAAATTTCTAAATTGGATTACGGCTCTTTTCTTTCGGCGGCTTTGTCGCATTTACTCCTCAAACAGCGCGACGCTGTTGGGCTTACAATTTTCGATAAATCAGTCAAAATAGCCATTCCGCCACGCTCAAAACCAAGCCATCTGAAAGAGATTTTGACGCACATTTCCAACACAAAAGCCGAAGGCGAAACAGACATTGCAACGAATTTACATAAAATCGCAAATCAGACAAAAAAACGCGGAATGATTATTTTGATTTCGGATTTATTGGATGAACCAGAATCTGTGATTTCGGGGTTGAAACATTTTCGGTATCAGGGAAATGATGTTGTTGTTTTTCATCTGCTCGACCCACAGGAAATCGAATTTGATTATCGAAAAAACACAAAATTTGTGGATTTAGAAAACAGCGAGTCGCTGATGACCGAACCATGGAAATTCCAGAAAGCCTATCAAAAAACGATGGAAGATTTCATCGTAAAATATCGGACAGAATGCCGAAACAATTCGATGGATTACAACCTCGTACAAACCGCCCAACCGCTCGATATCACGCTCCGTGAGATGATGATGCGACGGTTGTAGTCGATTAAACTTTACAACTTAATTGGATGTTTCTCTCGCAAAGATGTGACAGCACAAAATCCACATTTTTCTGATTTTGTCCAAGTGATTCCATCAACACAACGCCTTTTTTCATCGTGTTTTTTGCGTCTTTGTGTGAGAACTGCAACAGTAAATTTGCCATCGCTGTGCAGGTGTAGCCCGTTGTGCGTGCCATCGAAGAAATCCCGTGTTCACGATCGAAATAATCTAACAAATCGTAAGTTTCTGTGATTGGTTGACCGTTTTTTATTCCCGAAAATTCGAGCCGCATCACAGTTTGGTCAAAGTCTTCCGCTTCGGATTTCCACGAATCAATCAGCATTTTTGCTGTTGTTTCTATCCGATTTTTTGCAAATGCACCGCTGTCGCGTAACTCGATAATTTTCTGAATATGTCCCGGAAATCGCATCGTTTTTTCAACCATATTTGGTATTGGCAAATCGAGCAAAGTTCGCAAACCATCCGAATTAAACGCATCGAGCGTGCCAACTTTTTCAAATTCAATTGGCTCAATTTCTGTCCTTGCCGGTTTGATGGCGATTTTGCCATTTTCGACAATCCGGGCGGGGCGCGTGTATTCTTCGACGACATCGATGGGTGAAAAAACGGATTTGTAAAGCCACGGTGGTTTTGGGCTCTGCGGCAAGCCACCGACGAAACATTTCGCGGAATCGAGTGTGTCAAAAT
>JADHUZ010000078.1 GCA_016784265.1 Fidelibacterota bacterium | reverse complement strand
GATGCAATTGTTGTTGCTGACGCTGACGAAGCAAGAAATTTAGGCAAATTGAAAAAGGTTGGTGTTGTCAGTCAATCCACACAAACATTAGAAAATGTGCAGAAAATCATCACAGTTTTGCTTGAAAAGACAGTTGATTTGCGATTTGTGAATACAATTTGTTATCCGACGCGACGGAACCAAATGCAGATTAGCGAGTTGGCAGAAAAATACGATTTGATGATTGTCATCGGTTCGTTTACAAGTGCGAACTCCAAACGATTGGCAGAGATTTCGGAAAAAATCAATCCGAAAACTTACCAAGTCGCGTGTGAAGAAGATTTGAAAAAAAAGTGGTTTGATGGCGCGCAGACAGTCGGAATTGGTGCCGGAGCGAGTACGCCCGATTCGATAATTGAAACAGTAAAACTTAAAATTGAGGAACTGAAAAAATGAACAAAAAGACAGGAAATTTTGAAGTCAAACTTGGTTTGGCAGAGATGCTCAAAGGTGGCGTGATAATGGATGTTACGAATGCCGAGCAAGCGAAAATCGCCGAAGATGCTGGTGCGGTGGCTGTGATGGCGCTCGAACGCGTGCCAGCAGATATTCGCAAAGATGGCGGTGTGGCTAGGATGTCTGACCCGAAAATGATTCAGGAAATTCAAAAAATGGTAAAAATTCCTGTGATGGCGAAATGCCGAATTGGACATTTTGCGGAAGCACAGATTTTGGAATCGTTGGAAGTGGATTTTATTGACGAAAGCGAGGTGCTCACGCCAGCCGATGAGGCGAATCATATTGACAAACATCCGTTCAAAGTGCCGTTTGTTTGCGGTGCACGAAATTTGGGCGAGGCGTTGCGTCGAATCGGTGAAGGTGCCGCATTGATACGCACCAAAGGCGAAGCGGGAAGCGGAAATATCGTTGAAGCAGTTCGGCATATGCGACAATTGAATGCGGAAATTCGTCAACTTACCGTGATGGATCACGAGGAATTGATGGCGGCGGCGAAAAATATGGGTGCACCATTTTCGATTGTGGAACAAGTGGCGAAAGCAGGAAAATTGCCGGTGCCGAATTTTGCAGCAGGTGGCATTGCAACGCCAGCTGATGCGGCGTTAATGATGCAACTCGGCGCAGAAACTGTGTTTGTCGGTTCGGGAATTTTCAAATCCGAAGATCCGGCGGTTCGCGCAAATGCAATCGTCAAAGCAACAGCACATTTTAATGACCCGAAAATCGTAGCCGAAGTTTCGAGTGGTTTGCAATCTGCGATGGCCGGTTTGGAACTTTCTGAAATTCCAGAAGAAGAAAGATTAGCCAAACGAGGCTGGTAACGAGTTGTGAGCGTTGAATGGTGAATGGCGATTGAAGAATGAGAATAATTGGGATTTTGAATTTACAAGGTGATGTTGAAAAACATGCTTCTGTTTTCAAAAAGTTGAACGCAGAAATTATTTTGGTGAAAAATTCAGATGATTTGTCAAAATGCGATGGACTCGTGTTTCCGGGTGGAGAATCTTCAACAATGAAAATGATGATTGAGTTTTCTAATTTGACGAATGCGCTCACCGATTTCGTTCAAAAGAAACCAATTTTTGCGACTTGTGCGGGTGTTGTTTTGCTTGCGAAAACTATTTTGAATGACATTCCAACAAAATTTGCGAAACTCGATATTTCAGTCAAACGAAATGGCTGGGGCAGACAAGTTCATTCGTTCATTTCGGAGATTGATTTTTTGGGAAAATCCCTCGAAGCCGTGTTTATTCGTGCACCCAAAATTTCTGAAATCGGAAAATTAGTAACAGTTTTAGCAAAAATAGAAAACGAGCCTGTTTTGATTGAGCAAGATAATATTTTAGCTTCAACTTTTCATCCTGAATTATCCGAACATTCAGTGATTCAAAAATACTGGCTGGAGAAATATTTTGGATAAATTCCCATTGCTGAAAAGCATCAATTCACCGGCGGATTTGAAGAAAATCCCACGAAATCAGTTGAAATCCGTTTGCTCGGAATTACGCGAATTTATCATCACCAAAATCGAAAAATCGGGTGGTCATTTGGCGAGCACGCTCGGCGTGGTTGAACTTTCTGTCGCTTTGCATTATCTCTATGATTCGCCGAATGACAAGTTGGTTTGGGATGTCGGTCATCAAGCGTATGCGCATAAAATTTTGACAGGGCGGCGCGATGAACTTGATACGATTCGACAGTTTGGCGGAATTTCTGGATTTTTGAAACGCGACGAAAACCACCACGATGCGTTTGGCGCCGGTCATGCGAGCACTGCTGTTTCTGCGGCATTTGGGTTGAGCAGTGCGCGCGATATTTTGGGCGAAAATCACAATGTGGTTGCGATTCTCGGTGATGGCGCACTCACCGGCGGAATGGCTTATGAAGCTTTGAATAATGTTGGCACAACGAAAACGCAATTTTTGACAATTCTCAATGATAATGAAATGTCAATTTCTCCGAATGTTGGTGGAATTTCGCATTATCTCACGAGATTAGTTACGAATCCAAAATGGAATCGTTTGCGAAACGATGTGTGGGATTTTTCTGGTAAATTGCCGAAATCTGGATTTTTGCGACGAGGTTTGCGAAAAGTCGAGGAAAGCCTGAAAACTTTGCTTACTCCCGGTGTTTTGTTCGAGGAACTTGGCTTGCGATATTTCGGGCCAATTGATGGCAACGATTTGGACGAATTGCTTAAAACTTTGGAAAATATCAAGCGAATCAAAACGCCGATTGTCCTGCACATTTTGACAAAAAAAGGCAAAGGGTTGACGGATGCAGAGGAAAATCCTGTTCAGTATCACGGAATTGCACCTGCGAAAACAACAGGCGAGACAGAAGAAAAAATCGAAACACCATATTTGAAAGTTTTGGGCAATTCTCTGATAAAGCAGGCACAGAATAACAATAAATTAGTGGCAATTACGCCAGCGATGTGCACGGGAAGCGGATTGCAGGATTTCGCAAAACAATTTCCGAAGCGATTTTTTGATGTCGGCATCGCAGAGGAGCACGCGGTAACTTTTGCCGGCGGCTTGGCGGCAGAGGGTTTGCGACCAGTTTTGGCGATTTATTCGACATTTTTACAACGAGGATTTGACCAAGTTTTACACGATATCGCCTTGCAAAAATTGCCCGTGATTTTTGCGATTGACCGCGCTGGACTTGTCGGCGAAGATGGACCGACGCATCACGGTGCGTTTGATTTGTCTTTTCTTTCGCAAATTCCGAATTTGATTGTTTCCGCACCGAAAGATGGCGATGAATTGATGGATTTGCTAGAAACTGCGATTCACTCGGAATTTCCATTTGCAATTCGTTATCCAAAAGATGATTGCATTGCTTGGAATCCAGAAAAAATACCGCAAAAAATTGAAATTGGCAAATGGGAAATGTTGCGAACGGGCGAAAACTTGGCGATTTTGGGAGTTGGTGCGATGACGGAAGTTGCTATGCAAACTGCGAATTTGTTGGCAAAATCTGGCGTTTCGGCGACGGTTGTGAATTGCCGTTTTGTGAGTCCGCTGGATGAAACAATGCTCGCTGAATTGGATGAAAAATTTTCGCAAATCGTAACAATAGAAGAAAATGTGCGTCGTGGTGGATTTGGTGAGCGTGTCCATTCGTTGTGTCAATCGGCAAAAGTAGAAATCATTTCACTTCCAGATGATTTTGTAACACACGGAAAACGCCAAAAATTACTGGAAATTTGCGGATTGGAAGCGAAAAAAATAGCAGAGAAAATTGGATAAAAAAATGAAAACACGAAATTATAATTTTGACACTTTGGGTGGATTGAAAAATGACGATTGTTATTTTCCGTCTGAAAAACAGAACGAAGAAAAGCCGGGCGAATTTCCATTTACTCGTGGAATTCATCCTGTGCAATATCGCAGGCGACTTTGGACGATGCGACAATTTGCGGGTTTCGGTTCGCCAGAAGATACAAACAGCCGATTCAAATTTTTGCTCGAACGCGGGCAAACGGGGCTTTCTGTCGCTTTTGATATGCCGACTTTGATGGGCTACGATTCTGACCACGACTTTGCCGAAGGTGAAGTGGGAAAATGCGGTGTGGCAATTTCGTCGCTTGCCGATATGGAAACGCTGTTTGATGGAATTCAGATGGAGGAAATTTCAACTTCGATGACAATAAATGGTCCCGCGATGATAATTTGGGCATTTTATGTAGCGGCGGCACAGAATCAGGGTGCGGATATTTCCAAACTCAACGGCACAACACAGAATGATATTCTGAAAGAATACATTGCACAAAAAGAGTGGATTTTTCCGCCAAAACCTTCGATGCGCGTCTTTGTCGATGGCGTGGAATACGCAACAAAACACACGCCGAAATGGAACACAGTTTCGATTAGTGGCTATCACATTCGCGAGGCGGGTTCGACGGCAGTGCAGGAATTGGCATTCACGCTCGGCGACGGATTTGCCTATGTCGAGGCGTGTTTGGAACGCGGAATGGATGTGGATGAATTTGCACCACGATTGTCACATTTTTTCAATGCGCATTCAGATTTTTTCGAAGAAATTGCGAAATATCGTGCTGCACGGAGAATTTGGGCAAAACGAATGAAAAACAAATATGGTGCAAAAGACGAACGCTCGATGAAATTACGATTTCATTCTCAAACGGCTGGATGTTCGCTTTCGGCGCAACAACCGGAAAATAATATCGCGCGAACGGCAATTCAAGCACTTTCGGCAGTTTTGGGTGGGACGCAGAGTTTACATACGAATTCGATGGACGAAACACTCGCACTTCCGAGTGAAAAGGCAGTCGAAATTGCATTGCGAACACAGCAGGTAATTGCATTTGAAACGGGTGTTGCCAATACAGTTGATCCGCTAGCGGGTTCGTATTATGTGGAAGATTTAACGGATAGAATGGAAGCCGAGGCGGAGAAGATTTTCGAGAAAGTTGAGAAAATGGGCGGTGTGATTGCGGCGATTGAACGAGGCTGGTTTCAGCAAGAAATTGCAAATGCGGCGGTGCGACAAAATAATTTACTTGAAGAAAAACAGCGGATTATGGTTGGTGTGAATGATTTCGTGAAAGAAAACGAAAATATTGAAATTCCGATTTTGGAAATTGACGAAAAAGTTGCAGAAATGCAACGCGAAAAATTGCGAAATATCCGTGAAAGTAGAGATAATTTGGCTGTTGCTGAAACTCTCAAAAAACTCAAAACAGCGTGTGAAACAGATGAAAATATAATGCCACATCTCATCGAAGCGGCGCATCGCTACGCAACGATGGGTGAAATTGTCGAAACGATGAAAACTGTTTGGGGCGAATGGACGGAGCCGATGATATGAGCAAAGTAGATTTACATTTACACACAATTCATTCGGACGGCACGATGAAGGTTGGAGAAGTTATCAATCGTGCCGCGCAGGCAGGATTTTCTGCTATCGCAATTACTGACCACGATTGCATTGATGGCGTTGCCGATGCGATTCGGATTGGAAAAGAAGCAGGTTTAAAAGTCGTTTCTGGCGTGGAACTTTCAGCGATTTATCAAAATCACGATATTCACATTCTCGGTTATTTTTTTGATTTGAAAAATGAGAAACTCAATGCAGAATTGCAGAAATTTATCACGGCACGATACGAACGTGGAGAAAAAATAGTTGAAAAACTGAATAAACTTGGCATCAGAATTTCGTTTGAAGATGTTCGAAAAAGAGTAAAGGGCAGAACTGTTGGACGACCGCATGTTGCTGAAGCGTTGGTTAAAGTCGGTGTGTGCAAGACTGTCAGAGAAGCGTTTGATAGTTTTCTCGCCGAGGGCAAGCCTGCGTATGTGCCGAAATACAAAATTTCTGTCAAAGATGCGATTGAATTGATCCATCAAGCGGGAGGAATTGCATCGTTGGCGCATCCCGGAATTAGTCGGGCGGATGATTTTATTGAACAATTTGCGAAATGGGATTTGGATGCAGTTGAGGCAATGCACTCGAAACATTGGGATGTGCAAGTGGATTATTTCAAAATGCGAGCAGAGCAAACTGGACTTTTGATTTCTGGCGGTTCGGATTGCCATGGCGAAAAACGCGGCGAGCCGACTTTCGGTCCATATTTCATTTCGATGGAAGAATTGGTGAAATTAGAGCAACTCGCCGAAAACAAAAAAAACAAAACAACGGAGAATAATTGAAAGAAAAGAAAAACATATTTAGGCAGGTTTGGGACATTTGGGTTTCGATGAAATTTGCAACGATAATGCTCATCATTTTGGGTGCATTGTCGCTTTTGGCAATGCTTATGAACGAATATCCCAGTTTTTTTGAGCGCGGAACTTGGGCATATAATTTTTTAAAACAGCACGATCCGTATTCATCGATTTGGTATAACACGATTCTTTTGATGATAATTTCATCCGTGTTTTTCTGTGTGATTCAACGGACTCAAACGGTGCTTCAATCGTTTCGTTTTCGGCGGTTTCGCGATGCCGAGCGCATCAGAAAAATGCGATATTTTGCCGAAATATCACCGAATGCAGATATTGAGACAACGCTCAAAAAAGCAGGCTACAAATTTGTAAAGAATGGCAATCAATTGACAGCAAGCAAATTTCGACTTGGTCCATTTGGTTCGTGGTTGTC
>JADHUZ010000077.1 GCA_016784265.1 Fidelibacterota bacterium | reverse complement strand
GTCTCGTCGGATGTGAGCGGTGCAATGGAACTGGAAGTAAATCCAATAGTCAACCTGCAACCTGCTCAAGTTGTGGCGGCAGAGGGCAAGTCAAAACAATTCAACGGTCAATGTTTGGACAGATGGTCAGAGTCTCGGAGTGTCCTGCTTGTCGGGGCATGGGAACTGTGGTTACGAATCCGTGCCCAGAATGCCGCGGGGAAGGACGAGTGCACGGGCAAACGAAGACAGATGTTGAAATTCCTGCCGGTGTTTCGGAGGGAAATTATATCACGGTACGAGGTCATGGCAACAGGGGAATTCGTGGCGGAGGCGCTGGAAATCTGATTGTAGAATTTTCTGAAAGACCGCATAAAAATTTCATACGACATGGTTCTGACATCTTGATTGATGCAAAAATTACATTTGCTCAAGCGGCACTCGGGGATGAAATACGCGTCCCGACGATAAGTGGTTTTGCCAAACTTCAAATCCCTGCGGGCATTCAATCTGAGAAAATTTTGCGGATGAAAGGAAAAGGTGTTCCGGAAGTTCGATCTCAAAGAGTGGGAGATCAACTTGTGCGAATCATAATCGTTACTCCACGCAAAATAACACGAAAAGAGAAAAAACTCTACGAAGAAATCCTATCGCTCGAAAACAACGATTCTCTGAATGATTTTTAGGAATTGTCTGTGATTTTTACACCAAACGAAAAAAAAGCAATTCTATTCTTTGCAATGCTGATTGCTTTCGGAAGCATCGCAAGGTTGATTGATAAATTCTCTCATAATTTTTCTTTTGAAGCGACGGAATTTGAACAGAAGTTTCTCGAAATTAGCGATTCAATAAAACATTCTCAAATTGGCAAGGATATAATTGTTTCGAATCATAGAATTGACTTAAATTTAGCGACTGAATCTGACTTGATAAAATTGCCTAGAATTGGGCATAAGACTGCCGAACTGATTCTTGAGTTTCGAAATGCAAAAGGAAAGTTCGATTCAATTGATGATTTGTTGGAAGTTCCTGGAATTGGAGAAAAAACGATAAAGCCGCTACGGGAGTTGCTTTTTGTGCGGCAAAAACAAGGGGAATGAATGAAAGAACATATGTCAAAATATTCTAAAATCTTAGATGTTGCCATCGTTGTAATGGTGCTGCTGTTTGGTTTTTCGCTATTTTACCCAAAACTATTGTGGAAAAGAGAAGATAATTTGCGACAGCAAGGCAGGGAAGATATGGAAATAATTTTTCAGGTGGAGAAATTGCATTACATTCTGACAAATAGTTTTACAGACCGTCCCAAAGAAGCGATCCAGTTGGTTAATTCGTGCCGAGACACTCTGAGGAAAAATCCTAAATTTGCCGGCCATGCGAAATTTATATTTTCTCCGGATACAGTTTCTGTGAAAATTCCACAAAATATGGAATCATATTTCAATTTGTTTCAGAATGGCTCTTTGAGAGATTCAGTAAATTTTGTGTTTGGACTGACAGATTGGATAGCAGAGACGCAGAAAGATTCACTGCTAAAAATGAGAAAATTATTTCGTGAAATTCAACAGCTTGTCGCTGAAGATTTGCTGACCTGCGGAAAGAAATACGAAATGGAATTTGTTGATACAGCTCAGATCAACATTCCGACTAACGGCGAAAAATTCAAAGCAATTCAATCTGAAAACAATGATAAAATAATGTTGGATTACATTTTGCAAATTGCCGATTTTCAAGGCTACTCAAAGGCAGACACGCTTAATAAAATTGGACAAATTGTTGATTATTTGGAAGATGTATTTGATTCGATTCCATTTGGAAAGACCATTGTTTATAACTTCCCGACTGAGATTATTGTCGTTAATATTCCTGAGGATATAGAAACGATTCAAAAAACACTTGCCGACAGTTCCGAGACTGCGGATTCTTGCCGTATCGCGTTATCCGTTGGCAGCTGCAAAGCATATTCTCGTGCCGATTCGTTGCATAAAATGCGCGGTATCATCAAGCACATCAGTCAGAAAAAAATTATAAATCTTGCTGGAAAAATTTCCGAATACAAAGTTGATGAAATCGCAATTATTAAAGTTCCTAAAGATTTTGAAACGGAGAAAATAGAATTCGGTTCATCGCAAGATTCAATGCAATTTGTCTTCAAAATGGCAAATTACAAAGCCTATTCCGCGGTTGATTCCTTAAAAAAGGCACGTTTGGTACTCGGTCATATTAGCGGTTTGATTTCATCAATTCCAGTTGGCAAACGCGTTGAATTTTTGTTTGACTCAGAAAAACCATCCACATACATTCCGAGCAATTGGAAAAAGGATTTAAAAATTGTTCAAGAAGTTGCTGATACGCAAGATTCGTTATCAATCCTATTTGGGATGACGGATTGGCATGCAATTTCATCGGTTGATTCCGTAAATAAAATGAGAACGGCTTGGGAGCACGTGAATAAAATTATTGAAGAAGATTCAACGACGATTGGCGGTCGTCAGAAGATGTATCTGCCGCGCAATTTTGTAGCGAAGTTTGATTCGAGTTTCGCACAATTGTATGATACGACTTTTGTGTTTCGCTACGATTCGCTTTTGACCGACACGATATTTTCTTATTCTTTTGAAATGTATTCGGATTCCACGTGGACAAATACGGAGATTATGTCCGTGGATGAAGACAGCTACGATAGAATAAAAACTTTCGATATATTCAAAAGAGAAATTTTCTCGCCGCGCACAGTATTTTATTTTGAGATGTATTCGGATTCTACGCGAACAGAAACGGACACAGTTGAAGTGCAAAAAGCAGAATATGAAAGCGTAATAAATGACTCGTTTTTTGTCGAAGAAATCAGCGGTCCTGTGAAAATTTTCACAATCGAAACTTTTGCCGATGCTTCGCGGGAAGTTATAAAAGTGTTGGATGTAACTTCTGAGGAATTGGCGGATTACAAGACAGATCCGTTGTTCGTCAAACAAATTACATCACCGCTGAAAAGTCCGAAGATTCATCGAAAATTCTTTAAACGATATTACACCCCGACTGAGAAAAACGCATTTTGCGAATTGCCAAATTCTAATCAATTGTTTGATGTTCGTGTAAACGATTTCAACTTGACGATTAAATCTCCATTTAAAAAATACAAATGGCGCAAGTTTGGCGTGTTCGTTATGCAGGATTCTTCATTTGGATCAATTGTGAATGGCGAACCGAGTTGGGGAGAAACGCAGTAAATTTTGCAAGTTATTGTTGTAAATAATCGTCTTCTCGTTTCGGCTGATTTTCAAGTCGATGGTGAAATCAGGATTCGTGCGCTGGATGTTGTCGAAATTACAAAGCCATCTGATGTCGTTTCTGCGCTAAAAAAACAAAAACTTTCTAAAAATGCAATTTTCGCAATGGATAGTCAGGAATTGGTGGGATTTGATTTTTCAATTTCCGCACAATTGGATGCAAAAATTTTGCAGGAACACTTGCAGTGGGAAGTTGAGCATCGTTTTCCCACTCAAAAGAATCAATACGAATTTCAAATTTTAAGAAAAAATTTCAATCTTGATTCTGATGATCTGGTTTTGTTTTCTTTCGGCTATCCGAAACAAATTCTAAAATCGCTATCGTCTTTTGTTTTTTCGGCAATCGCACCGTTATTTATTTCTTCATGTCAATTTGCAGATTCGAGCGATTCGAAAAGGAAATTGTTTATTCTCAACGATCCTTCTGGGCGGGAAATTTATCTTTCTGATGGCGGAAATTTTGGATCCTGGGCATCGTTTTTACCTGCGAGGAGTGGAGTGCGGCTCAATCGCGCGATTGGGATGAATGCAAATTTATATGAACTCAACACGCTGTTTGGAAAATCTCCTTCGTTGGGCGGTATCGTCGTTGATGAAATTATTCTCTGCGGAGATCACTGGAATAGTAAATCATCAAAATTTCTCCACGATGAGATTAATGTTCCGGTGAGTTATCTTTCCGAGCATTTGAATGTTCTTTGCATGGATGGCGTTGCGTTGCCAAAATCGAGATGGCTTGTTGAAGCAACGTGGTGCATTGGGCAATTCATTGAAAATTCGCCAGCGATTAATTTTTTGGATGACAAAAATTTAGAAGAAAAAATAAAACCAGTGAAAAAATCAGTCCCCAAGCCCAAAAAGAAAGATGTCCCAGAACCAAAGCCCGAAGAAAAAACAGAACGGACATCGTCATGGAGAATGTTTCTATTCGTTTCTGCTTTGATGATTTTATTGGGTGTTGCATTTTTTTATTTTTGTCCGTGGAAAACGAAAGTCATCGAATTTTTGAAGATTTCTACACAGACTCATCAAGGCTATATCGTGCATCCGCAAATAGAGGAACTCCCTTGATTCATGTTCATTCCGGCGGATTGAAGGGACGCAAGTTATCCGGTTTATCTGGGGTGCAAACGCGACCGACGACAAATCGCGTAAAGGAATGGATTTTTAGCGTGTTGCCGAATCAGACAGAAAATCGGGTGCTCGATTTGTTTGCTGGCTCTGGAAATTTAGGCATCGAAGCACTGAGTTGTGGAGCGGTATTTTGCACATTTGTAGAAAAATCTTCTGCGGCGATTCGAATCATCAAAAAAAATGTGAATCGATGTGAAATTGCTGAACGATCGCAAATCGTCCGGAGTGATGTGTTTGCATTTTTATCTCGAAATCCAGAGAAATTCGATCTGGTTTTTGCCGATCCGCCGTATGGAGCCGTGCAATTGGATCGCTTGATAGATAAAGTTTTACCACAACTTTCTTCCAAAGGATTATTCGTTTTAGAAGAATCAGGGCATTCCCCAGAAACGACGATTCTTCCCAAACGAGCAAAAGAAATCGGTCAAACTAAAATAAGGATTTACTCCGCATGAAAATAGCAGTCTATCCAGGGACATTCGATCCCATCACTAATGGTCATCTCGATATTATCAAACGAGGACTTACTATTTTTGATAAAATCATTGTTACGATTGCGCTTAATTCAAGTAAAAAACCGTTGTTTAGTGCAGAAGAGCGGATGGATATGATTCGTTGTTCTACCGTTGGAATGGATAATATAGAAGTCGCATCATTTCGTGGATTGATTGCGCCGTGGGTAAAAACGCAAAATGCTCACACAATTATCAGAGGGCTGCGGGCGATTTCTGATTTTGAATATGAGTTTCAAATGGCACTCATGAACCGGAAAATCAATGAGTCCATTGACACGATTTTTCTGATGCCGAATGCAAGATATACTTTTTTGAATTCGACAATTATTCGTGAAATGGGTCGCTTGCAAGGCGATGTTGCTCAATTCGTGCCGTCTTGTGTTGTCGAACGCTTGAAGGAAAAATTTCCCGATTGAGCCAGATTCAATTCATCATAACAAAAGCCGCTAAGTTGCAGAAGAAGATCCTGTTTACCGATGGCGCACAGCCGAAAGTGCTTGCTATCGCCAGTGCGATTGCCGCAGATGGCATAGCGCATCCGATTTTACTTGGAACGTCGCAAAAAATTATTGAGGTTGCAAAAACAAACGGAATAATTCTGGATGGAATTGATATCATCACGCCGCAAAAATCGCATCTATTTACTCATTTTACGAATGAGATAGTTCGACAAAAAGGGCATTCGAAGGAAACGGAAGCCTATTTGAAATCTTCATTGAATTTTGGTTTGGCTGTCGTGAAAATTGGCGAAGCAGATATTTTGGTTGTTGCCGATAGATTTCCGCACGAGGGAATTATCGCATCAGCGACGGAAATTATAGGTTTGAAAGAAGAATTAGCCACGCCGAGCAATGTGTGTTTTTTGGAATCTGCAGATCAATTTTTGACAATTCCCGATTGCTGGATTGATCCGCCTACTTCAAACCAACTGGCGGATATTGCGATAACTTCGGCGAGGACGCATAATCAATTAACCGGAAAAATGCCGCGCGTCGAATTTGTTTATCCAGATGAGAATTCTTCAATCGTGCAAAAAATTCGCGCCGCTGTGGAAATGATTCGTTTCCGTGAGCACACTGTTTCTGTTTTTGAATTAACAGATATGAGCCAAGCACTTCAATCGAAAAATTCTGTGCTGATGTTTCCGGAATTTTATATCGGAAAAATGATAACTGATGTGATTGAAAGATTTGGGAAATATTCAGTTTACGGTCCGCTTTTACAAGGATTTAAAAAATCCGTCCAGCCCATTTATTTGAAAGAAAATCTGCAAGATTCCGTTGCGGCAATTTCTATGAGCATCTTAATTTAGAAAAGGAAAATTGATATGCCGACTTACGAATACAGATGCCGACATTGTTCGCACAGATTTGAGTTGTTTCAATCCATTGTGGAAGAACCAGTGAAAATCTGTCCCAAATGTGAAACGGAAGCAGTCGAGCGACTCATGGGCGCTGGGGCAGGATTGATTTTCAAAGGTAGCGGATTTTACATTACTGATTACAAAAATAAAAAGCAATCGTCACCAGACAAGAAAAAGCCCTCGAACCAGTAACCCCACAAAAAATTCTTGCGTTAGATTCACAAGTTTGTTAGCACACGCGTGTGAAATTTCTGATGATTATGTCTGGGTAGGTGTCATATCACGCTCAACAACTCATTAGGATTATTGGTTCCATGGTTGTTTCCTTTCTGTTTGTTGTTTGGGGGGGGGTGAGGGAAATAAAAAAG
>JADHUZ010000076.1 GCA_016784265.1 Fidelibacterota bacterium | reverse complement strand
AAGCCGAACTTCCAGCCAACCAGATTGAGTTTTCAGCAATTCAATTTCGAGTCCGTCATGCACTGTTGCAATATGCGTTCCAAATTCACTCGGCTCAGAAAAAATCGCTACAGCAGGTTCGACAATCGCACCAGCATCGTTTGTTGAAAAATAAATAATGTTTGCAAGCCAGAATCCACCCAAAAATAACACAAAAATCAAATTGATTCGGAAAATCCATCGCAATAATCGAAATCGTCCAAATGTCAATTTCCGCGCAAAAAATACCAAAATTCCAAGCAAAGTTGAAATTTGCAGAAAAAACAACCATTGCTGTTTGGAAAACATCGTGCGGATTTGTTCAAATCCACGAATGGCAATACTCGGCTTGGGAACTTCGACATAATCACGTGTTTTCAACCTTGTGTGATACAAATTGAATTTCACATCTTCATCAGTCGGATTCAATTCCAAAGCACGATAATAATTTGCAATCGCTTTCCCAAATTCGCCGTTGCGATGATAGCAGTTGCCCAAATTGTAAAACAACGCATCCGAAACATATCCATTATCCACCAAATTTTGATAAATTTCAATCGCCATTGAAAATTGCTCTTTTTGATACAATTCATTCGCTTTTGCCATTTCGATTGCAGGATTTTGTGAAAAAACAATCCCAATCAAAAACCACATTATCACGAATTTTCTCATAATTTCTCATCCATTTCTTGCAACATTGTTTTTAAATTAGTCATCAATTTATCCAAATCCGCTGTTTTTGTCGGAATTCCCGGCGCAAATCTGCCAGCCTCCAATTTCTCCAAAATTTGCAGAATATCAATCGCAGAATCACCTAATTTTGCTTTCAGATTTTCCGAATCAGTCTCGTGTTCTGAAATTTGTAATTTCTCACGAAAATATGTCCGAATTGCCATGGCAGATAAATTGAAAACTGAGTCTAAATCTCCTGATTTATTTTTTTTCTGCGCAATTTTCAGATTTTTTTCAAATGTCCGTAATGCATTGCGTCTTTTTCGCTCTGTTTGCCAATTTAAGTTTGCAGATTGCTTTTGTCGAAATTGCATTGCAAAACCGCCGAACAATGCAAAACAAATCAAAGCGTTCAAAAGCCAGAATGAAGATTGTTTTTGATTGCGTTTTCGTAAATCTGTGTCCAAATGAATAAATCGAATATCTTGCGACAAAATCTCCACTTCCTCCGGCGAAAATGTGCCACTCGAAACCAATCCATCGGAGGGCGTTACCGAAATTTGAAATAATTTTGTGCGTTTTATGCGATATTTTTGATGATTCGGGCCAAAATATGAAATCTCCTGTGCGGGAATCGTAAATTCGCCGCTTGTTCGTGGAATCACAACAAATTCATAAATTTTCGAGCCACGCAAAACACCGTTGGAATAACGCACATTGTCCGAAATTTTTGGATCAAACACATCAAATCCTGCTGGAAAAATCGGTTTTGGGATTTCTGCCGAGCGCCAATTCCCTTTTCCGGAAATCGTCATAGTCAGCCGAAATGCTTCGTTTTCTGCAATTTCTATGCGGTCAATTTCTGTGTCTAAATTAAACTGCCCAACTAATCCATTAAATGATTTTGGCTTGCCGTTTTCTGGTGTTTGTTTTACACTAATTTTCTGCGGTTTTGTGCGTAATATTTTGGTCTGCGTCATCGAATTACTGAAAAACGGGTCATTAAAAATACTTCGTTTTCGAGATTTTGTCCGCACTTTGATGGATAGTTGCATTTCGTATTCATCAATTATCAATTCACCTGTTCGAGTTGGAAAAAACGCAATTTCCATCATCGGAAACACCGAATATGCGATTCCATTAATGTGCGTTCTTCTACCTTGCGGCCGACGCGGTTTGGAAATTTCTTCCTTCAAAAATCCAACTGCGGCTGGCTCCGCTGTTAATTCATATCCCGAAACATCTACTTTTGAATATAAATTCAGCGTGCCTGTAATTTGCTCGCCGATGAAAATATCTGTTTTATCCAAAGCCAATTCGAGAAAAATATCTTTGCCCTGTCCCGTTTTATTTTTATTTGGTTTATCACTCACACTAATTGAAATTTCCTGCGTTTTGTATGATTTTCCATCAATCGAAAGTGAAAAAGATGGAATCGTCAACTTGCCGTTTTTCTTCGGCGAAAGTTGCCACGAAAGCGTAACCGAAGATGATTGTTTTCCATTTATCCATTGGAAACTTGACGATTGATTTGGACCGCTCACAATCGAAAAATCTGTCATTTTTGGCAATTGGAAATTCGGCACATCGTCTGCATTTTCTATCGAAATTTGGTAAGTGAAGATGTCATCTTTTTGAATGTTTCGGCTGTCCACAGAAGCCGTAACGGAAATCTGTGCAAATGAAATTGCAAAAATAATCAACAAAAAAACTTTTTGAAAACAATTCATGTTTTACCAATCTTTTCCAGGCGTTCCAGCCTTGATGCGTTTTTGCATCATTTCTTTCATTTGCTCATTTTCCTTTTGCTCCATCGCTTGCAATAATCGCTCTGCTTCGTCTTTGCTCATTTCTTCTTGTTCTTCGGGTTTTGGCTGATTTTCTGCTTGTTCTTCTTCCTGCTGTTGCTCCTGTGATTGCTGTTTTTCCTGATTTTCCTCGGACTGCTCCTGTTCTTCTTTTTTTTCGCCATCTTGATTTTGCTGTGATTGTTGTTTTTGTTCCAAAATGCGTTTCACCAATTCGTAATTCCATTTTGCATCACTGTCATCTGGATTTAATATCATCGCTTGTGCAAATGCTTGTAAGCTGCCTTCGAGTGCCTGTTGAGATTTTTTTGCCGTCTCTTGCATTTGTTCTGGATTGGCATCATTTTGCTGTTGGGAAAGTTGTTGCGATGCCTCAAAAAGCGCATTACCAAGATTGTAAAATGCCTGCGACCGTTGCGTTTCATCTTCCAAAGAAAGTGCATTTTGATATGCCGAAATCGCACCGGCAGGCACACCAATTTCAGATAGTGCATTGCCCAAATTGTATTGCAATTCCAACGCATCAGGATATTTTTCTGCCATTTTTTGCAAATTTTCGATGCGTGATTTCTGCTCGTGCGTAACTTGAATAGAATCTACCTGCGAAAATGCAAATCCAACAATCACTGAAATAATGAGAATTCTACCCATCTTTTCTCCTTGTCGAAATCAACCACTCGCCAACCAACAAAACAAACGCCAAACCCAGCGGCCATTGAAAGCGATTTTCAAAATCTGTGTATTCATGCGTGGAAATACTGCCCGTTTCGGCTTGCTGAATTTCGGCGTAAAGTTTCTGGAAATTTGTCTGCGAAAGCGAATAATGTTTGCCACCGCCAGCCCGCGCTATGCCTATCATCACTGCCGTATTCACACGCGAAGTTACGGTTTGCTCCGATTCGTCTTTTTTAAACTCAACCAAATTTCCGGTTTCATCGTAAACTGGCACAGGTGCGCCGACTGCTGTCCCAACCGAAAGCGTGTGAATTGTGATGTTTTCTGATTTTGCTTTTTGGGCAGATTCAATCGCATCGGCTTCCAATTCCTCACCATCGGAAATCAACACCAAAACGCGACTTTGCTTGCCTTTTTCAGTAAAACTTCGCTTCGCTTCATCAATCGCCGCCGATAAATTTGTGCCCTGTTTTTCGATAATCCCAACATTCATCACATCTAAAAAAGTATGCGCCGCACTGTAATCAAGCGTCAATGGACATTGCAATTTCGCCGCGCCAGCAAAGGCAATCAAGCCAACACGGTCGCCAGAAAATTCATCAATCATCCGCAAAATTTCAAATTTCGCCCGCTCCAGTCGAGTTGGCGAAACATCGTTCACGAGCATCGATTGCGACACATCCAGAGCGATAATAATATCCAATCCTTCGCGTTCGACTTTTTGCAAACGCAAACCGATTTCCGGACCGAGCAACGCCAAAATCAAAAAAACAATCGAAGATAACGCCATTGCTGAACGAATTCGTCGTTTGCGCACAGAAATTTTAGAAAACAATAATTCGTGATGTTCGTCTGAAGCAAGAAATTTTCGCATCTTTTTTCGAGCGAAATAATCCCAAATCATCAATCCCAAAAACAACGGAATAATGAGCAGAAACCAAGAGAAATGTGTGAATGCAAATTGAATCATATTCTTTTAGTCGCAGATTTTTCTTTTTGCAATTTTTTTGTGTTCTTTACCATTTGTTTAAAATTTTTTATTGAGAATTAAAATTACAGTTGATGTAAATCGTTTCGTTTTTGCGAATCGCGGCTTCCGCTTCGTCATAAGTGCAAACCCGATGTTCGTGATCAGCGCCCATTATTTCTCCCTCACCGGAAACCGAATGATTGTTTTGTATTTTTCTGGATTTCCTTTGAAGAACATTCCCGGACCTTTAAGATATTCTTCCTCGTGTCCGCCAACAATTTGATAACCACTTTCAGAAATAAAATCGATAAGTTTTTGAACTGTCGAATGTTCAGTTGCATACGAACCAACATGCATAATTTCAGCAACTAAGCCATATTCCCAAGTTTCAATTTTGAGTTGAGGATATTTATCTGAAATTTCTTTGGGAAGATTTGATAGAGATTCTGGAATTTCCAAACCGAAAATGCCAATCCACTCTTCTCGGGGAGTATCTGGAGGTTGTGGCCATCTGGCTTTTGGTGCCGCCATCTCCATTTGATATTCTTTTTTCATTTTGTAGAATGCGGAATATAATGCACCAATTGCTACTCCAGCGGTTTCGTTTGGATCGCCCATAATTTCGTAAACCAACATTTTCTGCGGTTGTTTTTCTGAAATCTGCGGCTCGACAAATCGGTCATATTGCGATAAATCGTGCCCGCAATTTAGCACAAAAATCGTGAATAAAAACAAAATTGCTATTTGTTTCATTTTTTTCTCCTTATTTCAAATAAGTATTAAATTCAGTTATTTTGGAAATTAACAATCCGTTTTTAACAGCGGGATCATTTGCCATTATCTCGTGAGCTTCTTTTTTGTTTTCTGCGTTGATGATGACAATCGCAAAATGCTCCTCATCTTTTTCAAACGAAGTTCCAACAAATTCCAAAACTTTCTCTGCAAATTTTTTCTGAATGTATGTCTCGTGTCGTTTAAAAATCATCTTTTCTTCTTCCGTAACCATATCGCGTAAACTTGCACGGCACGGTTTCAGAATACTAATAAATTATTCATTTAATTTCATTTCCAACCAAACCATATCAATTTCGTTCCCAAAATATTTCTCGAAAACGATTTTTGATACAAAGCCTTCTCGTTCGTAGAATTTTATACCTTTTTTATTCCAAGTTGCCGTTTGAACTGTGATAAAACGGTCGCCACGATGCTTTGCATGTTTGACGACAAAATCCAATAAGTTTTTGCCAAATCCACGATTCTGAAATTTTTTATCAATCGCCATTCCTTCGATGATAGAAATCTTGTTCCACAAACATTTTGAAAGCGCAGAAAATCCGATAATTTTTCCTTCAAAATGCACGACCCAAACATCACCGCCATATTCCAGATAAAATTGAATGACATTTTCATCGGTATCTTCACCATTAATTGATAAATGAAGTCGAACCAGTTCATTTGAATCTGTCGGTAAATGAAGTGGTTTTATTATCATTTTCCACCAAATAATATTTTGGAAATTATCATACCCGGACAATATCCTGTTGTCACCGCAAAAAAGAATGAGATTCCTGGAATGTAAAATATAAAACTCGCCGTTTCAAATCCAGTCAGAAAAATCCCCAACCAAATAATCGCACCAGAAACGAGAAAAAAGAATCGTCTATCTTTGCTAAGTTTGTGTTGTTTTAAGTTCATGTTGTCATTCTCCCAAAGCCAAATTTACAATTAAAATCGCTATTGATATTTTTTTCATTTTATCTCCCTTTTTTGCCACAGAATTTCGCTGATTTTCACTGAAACAATCTGTGCTTTTCTGCGTAAATCAGCGGCTAATTTTCTAAAATCATTCCCACAATCAAAACAATATCCATCACATTGATATTACCGTCTTCGTTTGCGTCTGCCGCCCAAAATTCATAATCGCTCGGTGTATGTTGTTCCATTATGATATTTACAACCAAAACAATATCCAAAACGTTTATTGCACCGTCATTATTCACATCGCCGTAAAATATTTGAGGTGTGTTATTATAACCAGATTCAGAATAATTTACAATAACATCATCAATTTCTGAATTTGTTCGCAATTGCAAATAATAAAAATCATTTGGATGTTCAATCTCTTCGGTAGAATTTATTGATTGCCAATTTGTCCATCCCGTGATGCTGACATTATCAAACCAAGAGAGCGCTTCATCACTATCTGGGCAGTTACTATTCAAACGAATATCAAAATATTTTGTTTGAGAAGGAAGCGTTAATTCTTTATGATAAAATGTCCAATCTGTATCTCCATCTATCTCAATTCCGATGTTTTCGCTATCCAAATAGTAGGAATCCGTGCGTGATTCATAATATCTTATTTCAATTGTAACATTGCTTGCACTTTGCGTTTTGATGTAGCCTTGCAAAGAATATTTTGTGGATGCTGAATAGCATTTTATCCGCTTTTCAAAATTTGTGATAATATTATCTCCTGAACTCGGATAACGCCGATGACATACTGAGCGTTCACCCGCATAACTTTCGGTATCATCATACCATTCGTCATTGCTGTTAAGATTCCAAAGTG
>JADHUZ010000075.1 GCA_016784265.1 Fidelibacterota bacterium | reverse complement strand
AAGCATAAAAAAGATGATAACATATTGAATGAACGGCTGGTCGTTGTAAAAAGCGATGCTCTCATTTTTGGTCGAAAATCCACCTGTCGCCATAGTGCCGAAAGTGTGGCAGAGTGAATCAAACCAATTCATTCCACCAATTTTCAGCAAAACTGCTTCGGCGGCAGAAATGAGCACATACACTTTCCAATATGATTTTGCGGCATCTTGGATTCGCGGTTTGATTTTTTCCACCGTCGGTCCCGGCATTTCGGCTTTCATCATCGAAATTCCACCAGTTCCCAAAAGTGGCAAAATCGCAATTGAAAAGACGATAATTCCCATTCCGCCAACCCAATGGGTGAAACTGCGCCAAAACAAAATGCCTTCGGGCAATTCAGCAGGTTTAGGGAAAATGGATGCACCAGTTGTTGTGAATCCCGACATGGATTCAAAAAACGAATTCGTGATATTTGCTTCACCAGAAAAATAAAATGGCAATGCACCAAAAATCGCACAAGCCAACCAGCCGAGCGAAACAACAGCAAATCCTTCGCGGAGTCGCAAATCAATTTCACCACGCGTAAAAAACCACAAAATCCCCCCAAAACCGAGAGTAACGAAAAATGATAATATCAGAGCAATTTGCGAGCCGTCATTGTAAATGAACGCAACCAAAATTGGTGCAAGAAATCCTACCGAGAGAAACACAATCAGCAAGGATAAAAAATGGAAAAGCGAACGGTAGCGTATCATTTCAGAAAAAGTTTTTCCACTTTATTGACATGGTCAATTTCGGAAAAAACTAACACTTTATCGGTAGTTTGAATGCGCGTTGTGCCAACGGGAATTATCACTTCGTCTCCTCTGAAAACAGCCCCAACAACCGCAGTTTTCGGAAATTTTACATCTGCCAAACAATGTTTTGTGATATGACTATTCGGATATGGAATCATCTCAACCGCTTTCAAGTCCATAAAATCAAACTCGGTAATTGCAAGAACATCGTCTTTTCTCACAAATTGCATAATAGCATTGACCGTTGTCATCTGTTTTGATACCGTGCTATCAAGTCCAAGTTGATGAACAAGCGAAGAATACGAACTATTCGAAACATGTGTGATTATTTTTTTGACGCCAAATCGTTTAGCCAACAACGATGCCATAATGTTATCTTCATCGTCTGCGGTTACAGCAATAAATCCATCTGCATCTGCGAAACCTTCCACTGCCATAAAATCCATGTCCATACCATCACCTTCACAGACGAGTGTGTTTGGCAAATCGCTGGCAATTTTTTCGGCTTTTTTTTCGTCGGATTCAATCAGTTTAATCAGACAATCATCTCGCAACATCGCTGCGACTGTTCTTCCTATTTTCCCACCACCGAGGATTGTTACAGCATTCAATTTCTCGTCTTTTCTTCCCACTAATTCTAGTAACCGTCCGATTGATTTTTTCACTGCGATAACATACAATTCATCATTTACCAAAAATTCATCATTACCACCAGGAATAATCGTTTCACCATCACGAACAATTGCAACCGCACGAAAATCCATCTCCGTAATTTCAGCCGCAATTTGATATAATTTTTTTCCTAAAACTGGCGCATGGTTAGGCAAACGAAATCCAATTAACTGTACTTTCCCATCTCCGAATTCCCAAATTTCATTGGCTGAAGAACGCTTGATAAGTTGCACAATTTCGTTTGATGCCGTCATTTCTGGATGAATCACATGATTTATTCCCAATTGCATCGGTGAAAGCACAGATTCTTTCCGAGAATAATCAGAGTTTCGTAAGCGTGCAATTTTCATTTTTACACCCAAGCGGTGTGCAATCATGCAAGAGACGATGTTGACTTCATCGACGAGTGTTACTGCAATTAGCATGTCAGGTTCATTGGCACAAACTGATTCCATTATTTTCAAATCTGTCCCACTTCCTTGGATAACATTTGCATCCAAGGATTCCATCGCACGAGCACATTTTTCTTCTTCAATTTCCACAAGTGTTAGGTCGTGGTTTTCTCGCGAAAGCAACTTCGCAAGATGATATCCAACCTCACCTGTACCGATAATTATAATTTTCATTGTATGATATCCCTCGTAATGACCAATTTTTCGGTTTTATCCACGCCGAAATTTCTGACGATTTTAAGGAATTTCAAACGAATAAAAAAAGGGGCACAAAAATTTATGCCCCTTTGATTTCAGATGAATTTTTGAAAAAGATAAATTATTTCAAAAAAACCATCTTCATGTTTTTGTTGAAATCATCAGCGGTGATGCTGTAAATGTATTCACCAGAAGCAATCATTTTCCCAAAATTGTCTGTTCCATCCCAAGTTACTGAATAATATCCTGCATCCAGGTTGTCTTCAACTAAAGTTTTGACTTCCTGACCGAGCATATTGTAAATGACGAGAGCGACTTGACTATCTTTTGGTAACTGATAGTTAATCGTCGTCGTTGGATTGAACGGATTTGGGAAATTTTGCTGGATATCATAAGTCGTTGGAATATCCATTGCAACTGTAATCTCACCAACAGAACCACTGGATTGGATTTCAGTCGCATCCTGAGCGGCAACAACCATGTCCACAATTTCCAGATTTACATTACCGAGATAATTTCCAAGTGATTTAACAGGAATTAAAATCTCTGCGCCTTCGCCAAGAATTACCTGATCACCAGTTAAACTAAAAGCAATAACCTTCACAATTCCGTCTTTCACACTGCTGTGAATCGAAAAGTTTGAATTTGCTTTATTCATTACCGGGTCGCCGACTCTAATTTTATCTGCATCATAGCGAACAGAAAATTGAACGCCTGCAACATCTGTTGCAGATACGACATCAATCCCAACAAATGAATTTTGTCCACTAACGATTTGTGTCGCTGGAATATTGACTTGTGCAGAAGCGCTTGCAATCTCCGGACCCTTTTCAGCCATAGCAAATGTTGCTACCAATGCAACAACGCTGACCGTTTTCAAAATACCTCTCATTTTAGTACCTCCTACTTTATTTTGAACTTTTGTTCTAAAATCTCTCCCCCAAATATACTTCGTTTTCAAATGCTTGTCAAATAATAAATGTAAAAAATTTTGTGAACTTGATTTTAATCACTTCTACGGATTGTTCCACCCAAATTTGTCAGATTTTCCTCGAAATTTTCATAACCGCGGTCAATGTGATAAATTCTATCCACAACAGATGTGCCTTCAGCCACCAATGCCGCCAAAACCAAAGCGGCACCTGCGCGAATATCCGGACACATTACAGGACCACCAGCCAATTGCTTAACTCCCGAAATCACTGCCATATTATCATCCATCGCAATTTTTGCACCCAAACGAACCAATTCGGGCACATGCTTAAATCGATCATTATAAACGGTATCAATTACGCGGCTATTGCCTTTCGCGACTGATAAAAGTGCAATCAACTGTGGTTGCAAATCTGTCGGAAAACCGGGATAAACTTCTGCGACAGCATTTATAGATTTTGGGCGATTTTCTTGTTTTAGACGAATTTCGTTTTGGCGAATTTGAATTTCTGCGCCAACTTGTTCCAATATTTCCAGCACTTTTCCCAAATGATCTGGCTCAACATTTTTTAGTGTAATTTCGCCCTGCGTGATTGCCGCGGCAATTAAAAATGTACCCGCTTCAATTCTATCCGGAATAATCGAAAAATCAACTGGATGCAACTCGTTGACACCTTCAATTGTTAATTCTGCCGTGCCTTTTCCCGAAATTTTTGCACCAGTTTCATTCAAAAAATCAACCAAACAGGAAATTTCCGGCTCTTTTGCCGCATTTTTGATAATCGTCGTGCCTTCCGCCAAAACCGCCGCCATTAACATATTTCCAGTCGCACCGACGCTTGGGAATCGCATTTCAAATTCCGTCCCAACCAATTTATCAACAGTTGCAACAATATTTCCACTTGCCAAATCCACCTTGGCTCCAAGCGCTTCCATCGCCGAAAGATGAATATCCACAGGGCGCGGACCCCAAGCGCATCCGCCGGGCAACGAAACTGTCGCGGTTCCATATCGCCCCAAAAGCGGACCCAAAACATAAAACGAAGCGCGCATCGTTTTCACCAAATCATACGGCGCAACGGGATTATCGCAATTTGTCGTATCAATTTGCATGATATTGTTTTCAAAAGTAACTTTTGCACCGATAATTTCGAGCAATTTTTTTGTTGTTCGTGTATCTCGCAAATTCGGCACATTGCGAATCGTATGCACACCCGGCGCAAGAATCGTAGCAATTAATACCGGCAAAGCCGCATTTTTTGCACCCGAAATTTCAACAGTTCCGTTTAGCGAATTTCCACCTTCAATGATAAATTTTTCCATTGGTTCTCCTAAATTCTTCCTTCAAGTTTCAACAACTCTTCAGCCGTTTTGAGTGTTTCATCGGTTACCAATTCACCCGAAATTAATCCTGCAATTTCTTCGGTTCGTTGCGTGGTTGATAAATTTTCGATTATCGTCGCATAGCGTCCATTCACCATTTTTTTTCGAATGGCAAAATGCGATGCATCCAACGCGGCAATTTGTGGCAAATGCGTAATCGTAAACACCTGATGATGTGCCGCTAACTTTTGGATTTGCTTCCCTACAAGTGCGGCAATTTTCCCAGAAATACCCGCATCCACCTCATCAAAAATCATCGTCGGCACGCTGTCTTTTTCCGCCATCACAGATTTGATACAAAGCATCACTCGTGAAAGTTCCCCGCCCGAAAGAATTTCGGCAAACGAGCCCCATGATTCACCGGGATTTGTGATGATTCTGAATTCAATATCGTCAATCCCAGTGCGAAAAATCTGCGAACCAATCTCAGCAAAATCAACGGTCATTTCCGCAAATGGCATACCGATTTTTTTCAAATTCTCATTGATTTCTTTGGCAAATTGTTTAGCGGATTTTTTCCGTTTTGCCGAAAGTTTTGTGGCAAATTTTTGTAAATTTTCCTCGTCCATTTGGATTTGATTTTCCAATTCCAGCTGCTGCGCATCAAAATTCTGGGATTGTGCAAGATAATTTTCAATCTTCATTTTATGCGTAAAAATACCATCCACAGTGCCGCCATATTTGAACGCCAAACGATTCAGTTCATCCAATCGTTCGCGCAATTGCGCCACGCGTTGTGGTTCGATTTCCACAGTTTTCGCATAATTGCGTAGAAAATTTGTGAGTTCATCCAATCCGCGCAAAAAAATCTCAGATTCATCGACAAACTGGGAAAATCCCGAATCTATTTTTTTTAAATCTTTCAATTCTGACGAAACGCCAACCAACATATCACGCAAATTTCGTTCATTTTCCGAAATTTGATCCGTTAAATTATGGCAAATTTTCATCAAAGTTTCGGCATTCTCTGCGCGTTTTAATTCTTCTGTGATTTGTTCAGATTCACCTTCTTGCAAATTCAGCATTTCGATTTCTTCAAGTTCAAATTCGCACAATCGCCGTTTTTCTTTCGACTCGGAAATCTGCTGAATCAACTTTCTCAGTGCATTTCTGTTATCAGCAAGTTGGTCAAAAATTGATGAGAAATTGTGCCGAATTTCCCAAGTTCCCGCAAAATCATCCAAATAACCCAAATGATTTTCTGTTTTGAGCAACCGCTGATGGTCGTGCTGACCGTGAATATCAACCAGTGTTTTGCCAAATTTTCGGAGTTCAGAAATTGCAACAGATTTGCCATTAATTTTTGCAACAGATTTGCCATTTTCCCCAATCTTTCGCGTGATTGAAAAAGGCTCACGGGAAGCACTTTTTCCAGCAAGTTGCACAGAACATTCATCAGTCCCACGGCGAATCATCGTTTTGCTCGCTCGGCCGCCAAGCACAAATTCAATCGAATCTGCAATCAGCGTCTTTCCCGCGCCAGTCTCGCCGGTAAACAAATTCAAACCCTCGGAAAATCCAATTTCCGTGGATTCAATTACAGCAAAATTTTGGACGAGGAGTTTATTTATCATCAGTATCTTTCCCCGATAATTTTACAATTTGAAACACTGACGAAATTCCGAAAAAAACCGGTGCGGTGAAAAAATGCCACCATTTTCCGTGCCGGACGATGATTTTGAATAGCGCTTTGACTTTTTGTTTCATTTTGTAAATTGAAAATTCGCCACCTGTGCTTGCCGAAATTGAATGCCAGACTTTTGCACTCGGGAAATAGCGGATTTCCTTGCCCAATTTTGTCACACGCAAACACAAATCCACATCCTCGCCATACATCGAAAACGATTCATCAAATCCGCCGATTTCAAACCAAATTTTAGATGGAATTAACATCGCTGCGCCCGTAACATAATTCACGATTTTTGGCTCGTCAAATTGTCCGCTGTCATTTTCTCGAATACCGATGTGGGCGATTTTGCCTTTCCAAAGTTGCACAATTCCACCTGCTGACCAGATTTTCTGGCTTGGGAATTTGTAGTAAATTTTTGTTCCAGCAACGCCGAGATTGGGATATTTCTCAACTTCTTCGAGTAGTTTTTCAATGCAATCTTCGGCAAGAATTGTATCATTATTGAGAAACATCAGATATTTATGATTTTCGATTTCGTCAACAGATATTGGATGTTGGATGTTGGATGTTCCTCTGTTGTTTCCGCCGGCATATTTGTAATTTTTGTCCAGTTCCAAAATCTCAAATTCAGGGAATTTTTCGCGAATTGCGTTGACAGAATCATCAGACGACGCATTATCCACAATCCGCAC
>JADHUZ010000074.1 GCA_016784265.1 Fidelibacterota bacterium | reverse complement strand
ATTGGGCTCGGATATTTTGCCGGAAAAAATAATGAGCGAAATTAAAGTTAGATTCGCGCCATCGCCGACTGGATATTTACATGTTGGCGGTTTGCGAACGGCGTTGTTTAATTTTTTGTATGCGAAAAAAGTGGGCGGGAAATTCGTTCTTCGCATCGAGGATACCGACCAAAAACGCAAAGTCGAAGGTGCAACAGAAAATCTGCTTTCCACTTTTGATAAAATCGGGATTTCATTCGACGAAGGACCCACACAAGGCGGCGAAAATGGACCGTATTTTCAAAGTCAGCGGCTGGAAATTTACAAAAATCACATTAAAAAATTGCTTGATGACGGCAATGCGTATCCGTGCTTTTGTTCGTCAGAAAGATTAGAACAGATCCGCACCGAAAAAATGGCAAAAAAAGAAACGCCAAAATACGACCGCCATTGTTTGAATTTGTCAAAATCTGAAGCACAAGAACGAATGAAACATGAGCCGTTCGTAATTCGGATGAAAATTCCTGATGACGAAGAAATTGTGTTTTTTGATGTCGTTCGCGGACGCGTTGCAATTCCAACTGCAGAAATTGACGACCAAGTTTTAATCAAAACCGATGGATTTCCGACTTATCATTTTGCTAATGTTGTGGATGATTTTTTGATGGGAATTTCGCATGTAATTCGTGGCGAGGAATGGTTGCCTTCCACTCCAAAACACACGCTTTTGTATCGATTTTTGGGCTGGAAATTGCCGAAATTTGTGCATTTGCCACTTTTGTTAAATCCAGATAAATCCAAACTTTCCAAGCGTCAAGGCGATGTCGCCGTTGAAGATTATCTCAAAAAAGGCTATTTGCCAGAAGCGTTGCTCAATTTTGTGGCGTTGCTCGGCTGGAATCCCGGCGATAATCAAGAAATTTTTTCGCTTGCCGAATTGGAGCAGAAATTTTCACTCAAACGCGTGCAAAAAGGCGGTGCTGTGTTTGACATTGAAAAACTCAAATGGATGAATGGGCAATGGATTCGCAATGAAAAAATAGAGAAAATCGCAGAACTTGGAAAACCGTATTTTCTCGAAGCGAATTTAGATATTTCAGATAATCGCAAATTTTTGGCAGTAATTGAAAATGCTCGAAAACGCGTGGATACAATTCCCGAGATGCTTGAACATTCGCTTCCGTTCTATCGTGATTTAGAATTTTCTGAGACGGACTTGGAATTGTTAAAAAGTGAATCATCGCAAAAAGTGGTGAAATTTTGGGCGGAAAAATTAGCAGAAAAAACAAATTGGAGCGAACCTGAAATTAAAAATCTTGTCAAAGAAACGATAGAAGAAACCGGAATTAAAGGAAAAGATTTGTTTTTTCCGCTTCGGCTGGCTTTGTTCGGCGCAACGCAAGGACCAGACATCCCGGCGTTGATTGAGATTTTAGGCGTAGCAGAATCGGTAAAACGATTGAAAATATAATGGTTTTGCCATGAAAATTCAAAGTTAATGTTTGGTATTTTAGGGTAAATTAGGAGGAGAAAATGGAACAAATACTAAAAGAAATTATTGGATTTATAAAAAGCGGAGATTTTGTAAACGAGGAAAATTGCCAAATGTTGTGTAAAAATTGCAATAGAAGAAAATCAGGGAAATGAAAAAAACTCTCATCATTTTAGGGCATAATCGAACCGATAGTTTTTGTGGCGCGATTGCGAAAACTTACGCCAAATCAGCAAAACTGGCAGGTAGTGAAATCGAAATGCTGAATTTGGGTGAATTGAAATTTGACCCAATCTTAACAGACAGAAACATGAAAAAAGAATCTGATATTGTCAAAGCCCAAGCATTGATTTTGTGGGCAGATCACCTCGTTTTTGTCTATCCAAATTGGTGGGGTGCGGCTCCTGCGTTGCTCAAAGGATTTATTGACCGCACATTTTTGTCTGATTTTGCATTTGAATACACAAAAAAAGGCGGTTATCGAAAATTGTTGACTGGCAAAACCGCTCATTTGATTATGACGATGGACGCACCACCGTGGTATTACAAAATCGTGTGTGGCAATGCATGGCAAAGTATTATGAAAAAAAATGTACTTGGATTTTGTGGCATCAAGCCTGTAAAAATTACGATGTTCGGCTCGGTGAAGCAATCCGACAATAACATACGAAAACAATGGCTGGAAAAAGTGGAAAATTTGGCAAAGAAATAATCCGTGTGATTTGTGGTGAAAACAAGATTTGTATACTTGACTTCATCGGTCAATGCAATTCTTCGACTCGCAAAATTAGCGGTTTTAAAAAAGGAAAATAAATGACAGAAAAAAAGACGAACTTTATCAGAGACATCATTGATGAAGATTTGAAAACAGGAAAATTTGACAATCGTGTGCACACGCGATTTCCGCCCGAGCCAAATGGCTATTTGCACATCGGACACGCGAAGGCGATTTGTCTGAGTTTTGGCATCGCGGAAGATTACAGCGGCGCAAAATGTAATTTGCGGTTCGACGACACAAATCCTACCAAAGAAGAGCAGGAATACATTGATTCGATTATTGAGGATGTGAAATGGCTCGGTTTTGAGTGGGATAATTTGTGTTATGCCTCTGATTATTTTCAGCAAATGTATGATTTTGCCGTAGATTTGATTCAAAAAGGCAAAGCGTATGTTTGCGATTTGTCTGGTGAGGAAATCAGAAAAACTCGCGGCACATTGACTGAGTCGGGAGAAAATTCACCATTTCGCGAGCGTTCGATTGATGAAAATCTGGATTTGTTCGAGCGGATGAAAAACGGCGATTTTCCAGATGGCTCAAAAGTTTTGCGGGCAAAAATTGATATGGCACATCCGAATTTGAATATGCGCGATCCGGTGATTTATCGGATTTTACACGCCGAACATCCACACACCGGTGATAAATGGTGTATTTATCCAATGTATGATTGGGCACACGGATTGGAAGATTCGATTGAAAACATCACGCATTCGCTTTGCACTTTGGAATTTGAAGATCATCGCCCGCTCTACGATTGGTTTTTGGCAGAACTCGAAACATATCGACCGCAACAAATCGAATTTGCACGGCTGAGCTTGAATTACACCGTGATGAGCAAGCGAAAATTGAAGCAACTCGTGGACGAAAAATTTGTGCTTGGTTGGGACGATCCTCGAATGCCGACGATTTCTGGCTTGCGGCGACGCGGATTTACACCAGAATCCATTCGCGATTTTGCCGAACGCGTGGGAATCGCAAAGCGCGATAGTGTTTCGGATATTGCGCTTTTGGAGCATTGTTTGCGCGAAGATTTGAATAAACGCACCGAACGCAGAATGGCAATTCTCGACCCACTGAAAGTCGTCATTACAAACTATCCCGACACAAAAACCGAAGAATTGGACGCAATAAATAATCCAGAAGATGAATCGGCTGGTGGGCGCAAAATTCCATTTTCCAAAGAAATTTACATCGAGCGGGCTGATTTTATGGAAAATCCACCACGCAAGTTTTTTCGGCTCGGAATCGGGCGCGAAGTGCGACTCAAACACGCCTATTACATTACTTGCAACGATGCAATCAAAGACGAAAATGGCGAAATTGTCGAATTGCGTTGCTCGTATGATCCTGCCACAAAAGGCGGCTGGAGTGATGACGGACGAAAAGTCAAAGGCACGCTTCATTGGGTTGATATTTCGCACGCGATTGATGCGGAAATTCGGCTGTTCGATCGTCTTTTTTCGGCCGAAAATCCGGATGCGGAAGATGATTTTCGCAATGCAATCAATCCAGATTCGCTGACAACGATTATCGGGAAAATCGAACCGAGTTTGAAAAATGCCGAAATTGGTGAGAATTTTCAGTTTTTGCGAAATGGTTATTTTTGCGTGGACAAGGATTCGACCGCTGAAAAAATTGTGTTCAATCGTAGTGTCGGTTTGCGCGATAGTTGGGCGAAAAAGAATAAGAATTAGATTAAGGTTGAGGTGGCTGGTTTGATTGTCGAAAAATCCAACGCAAAAATCAATTTGGGATTATCTATTTTAGAAAAGCGAGATGATGGTTATCATAATTTGGACACAATTTTTGCCGAATTGGATTGGGGTGATGTTTTGGAATTTTCACCGGCGGAAAAATACAAATTCACAGTCGAATCCAGCATACAACATCCAACATCCAGCGCTCCGGCTGATGAGACAAATTTAATTACACAGGCATATCGTTTGCTTCGGTCGATGTTTGAAAATGTGACATCGGAATATGCAATTCATCTGAAAAAACAAATTCCGATTGGTGCCGGTTTGGGTGGTGGTTCGAGCAATGCGGCGGCAACTTTGCGCGCATTGAATAAACTTTGGAATGTTGGGCTTTCGGACAAAGTGCTCGAAATGTTGGGCAAAAAACTCGGAGCGGATGTGCCGTTTTTTATTCGCGGCGGCGTTCAACGCGGAAAAGGAATTGGCGAAAAATTATCGCACATTTCGTTTAACGAAGATTGGTGGTTTGTGGTTTGTGTTCCAGAAATTTTTTGTTCAACAGCGCACGCATTTCGCGACTATAAAAAACACTTGCCCGTAAATTATCATCCTTGTAAATTTACAGGCTCGAATTTAGTGGAAAAAGAATTGCTACCGCTAAAAAATGATTTCGAGCCGATGGTATTTGAAAATTATTCGGAAATTGAAAAAACCAAGAGTCTCTTTAAAGAATGTGGTGCATTTTATGCAAGTCTTTCTGGTTCTGGCTCCGCCGTTTACGGCGTTTTTCATCATCACGAAACCGCAAAAAATGCGCTATCTAAATTGGACTCTTCCAGTTTTTCATTTCTGACACAAATAATTAAATAATCTGAATATTCGGGGATCGTCTAAGGGTAGGACACCTGGTTTTGGTCCAGGCAGTTGGGGTTCGAATCCCTGTCCCCGAGCAAAATGACAAACGGAAGAGACAATTTAAAAATATTTTCTGGGCGAGCAAATCCAAAATTAGCAAAAGGTATTGCAAATTACCTTGGGTTAGATTTGGGGAAATTGACTGTCCGTAAATTTTCTGATGGCGAGTTGTGGATAAAATTCGATGAAAACATCCGCGGCGTTGATGTTTTTTTGGTGCAACCTACGATTGCAGATGGAAAATACTGGCTCGAATTGATGATTACAATTGATGCCGCAAAACGAGCATCCGCTGATAGAATTACTGCAGTTATTCCATATTTTGGTTATGCTCGACAAGACAGAAAAGATCAGCCTCGTGTTCCGATTAGTTCAAAATTGATGGCCGATTTGCTGGTTACAGCCGGCGCAAATCGCGTACTGACAATGGATTTGCACTCATCGCAAATTCAAGGATTTTTTGATGTGCCTGTGGATCACTTGTATGCAAAAAATGCACTCGTAAATCATCTTTCAAAAACCATTAGCACCGAAAATTTGGTGATGTTGTCGCCTGATGTTGGTGGTGTGAAAGTTGCTCGTGCGTGGGCAAAACATTTTGGGGCACATTTGGCGATATTGGATAAGCGTCGCCCTGAGCACAACAAAGCAAAAATCGTGGAAATTATCGGCTCTGTTGAGGGAAAAGATGTGTTGATTGTGGACGATATGATTGACACCGCAGGAACCTTGACAGCCGCCGCAAAATTTGCAAAAGAAAAAGGTGCGAAATCAATTGTTGCCGCTTGCACACATCCGCTGTTTTCCGGAGAGGCTGTTTCGCGATTGGTGGATTCGCCGATTGACAGAATTATCGTAACAGACACCATTGCGCTGTCTGACGAGAAAAAATTTGATAAATTAGAAATAATAACCGTCGCTGATGAATTTGGTGAAGCAATAAAAAGAATTCACGATAACGAATCCGTTAGTGCGTTGTTTGATATAGATTAAATAGGAGAAAAAATGACTGACAGAATGGTTTTAAATGCAGAAATTCGAGAGAAGTCTGGATCGAATTATGCTCGCAAAATTCGAAATGAAGGGAAAGTTCCGGCTGTGTTTTACACTCATGGAGAAAAAGCTGTAGCCTTATCATTAGATGAAGCCAATTTGCGAGATTTGTTGTTGCATGGCGCAAAACTGAACGATATTATTATTGGCAGCCAAGACGCGAGACGATTTGTTTTTCGTGAAATCCAATATCATCCGGTAACTGAAGAAGTTTTACATGTTGATATTATGGGCGTTCGTCGTGGCGAAATTATCCAAATTGAAGTGCCAATTTCACTAATTGGCGAGGCTTCCGGCGTAAGAACGGGCGGGATTATGGATCATTTGTTGCATGTAGCAATTATTTCCTGTAAAGCTGGCGAAATTCCTGAGAATATTGGAATTGATGTTTCCGAAATGGAAATGGGTGACACTTTGACAATTGCTGATGTTAAAACAGATAAATTTGAATTTATAACGCCAGAAGACTACGCCGTTGTGACAATTTCCGCGCCGAAGGAAGAAGAAGAGCCTGAGGTTGAGGAAGAACTCGAAGAAGGCGAAGAACCTGTCGAGGGTGAGGAATCTGAAGAAACCGAAGAAGATTCAAAGTCATAAGACGTTGTTTTGCGATCAATTATTTTCGGACTCGGAAATCCGGGGAACTATTATGCAAACACAAGACACAATCTTGGATTTGCTGTGTTGGATGAATTGGCGACTCGCTGGGGAATCGAATTCAAACCCGGCTGGGGCGATTTTATGATAGCCAAATCAAACGACGACGTTGTGCTCATCAAACCGATGACTTTTATGAATAGAAGCGGAAATGCTGTTTTGCAATTTCGTGATAAGCATCAGGAAAACGACAAAATCATGGTTGTTTACG
>JADHUZ010000073.1 GCA_016784265.1 Fidelibacterota bacterium | reverse complement strand
CGGGAGCGGCGCAAAGATCGGCAATTTTTTCGTTGGGTTGGGGATCGACAAGATGACAAATCCAGCCAGCCGCTTCGTCTTGCACAGAGCACCAGCCTTCGATAATCCACTGTTTTAAAGGCAATTTCGATGTGTTCTTCAATCGGACAAAAACTGGATTTGTTTTCGACCGAGCAAATTCTGCGCCAGCGTTCTTCAAAATGGATTCAAATTCAATCCACGAATGACGCAAAAAATTGAATCGAATGGTTACAGCCGCCGGAGTATTGTTCCAATCGCACAAAGCCAAAACTTCATCATCGGAAAATCTTTTCAGCCAGCGGTTTATCAGCCATTCCGGATGGAGATTTTTCAATGCCAATTTCTGTGTCGGAGAAAGTTTTTTGTCCGTTTCAATTTCTTGGAAAATGTCAGAATCTGTGGTTTTTTGAAGAACAGCATGAATCAATCCAGCGGCATTTTTATCTTTTCGTTTCGCAATTTTAACGATTTCGTTGATGATTGCGTATGCAGGTTTTTTTTCCATCTTCAATTGATACAATCCAATCCGCAAAAGATTCCTGACAAAATATTGCGATTTACCGTAATTACCGTGGAAACGTTTTTCCAAAATATAGTCTAACAACTTTTTATGGCGCAACACACCGATTACAAGCGAGAAAACAGATTTCTTTTTTTCCGATGTAATCGGCGATTTTGTGAAATATTCATCCACCACTTGATTCAAATGATTTTCTTTCTTCTCGAGTTTTTGAAGAATTTGAAGTGCTAATTTCCGTGTGTTAATTTCAGTCAAAGGATTGGATCCCGTTTGCTTTTATGCCACGAACCGCGTGGTTTGCCGTCATGCGTTTTTTGCCTTCAATTTGCACTTCCAAAATTTCTATTGTGCCATCGGCGCAACCAACAAACCACCGCTCGTTTTCTATCATCCATTCACCTTGTAATAATTTTGTTGCGCTATCAACAATTTGTGACAGAAAAATCTTGATTCGTTTGTTATTCCAAAATGTAAATGCCGCCGGGATTGGAGACAATCCGCGAATTTTGTTATGAATTTCAATGGCAGATTTTTCCCATCGGATTCGACATGTTTTGGGTTTGATTTTTGGCGCACGACTTGCCTTGGAAGAATCCTGAGATTTTGGAACGATGGTGCTTTCCGCGATACCATCTATCGTTTTGACAAGCAATTTGGCGCCAAGTTGACTCAATCTATCATGCAACGCACCGAATGTTTCGTTCTCGCCGATTTGAATTTTGTCTTGTAGCAAGATTTTTCCGGTATCCACTGTTTCATCGATTAAAAAAGTGGTGGCGCCTGTTTCGTTTTCTCCACTCATGATTGCCCGTTGAATCGGTGCTGCTCCACGATATTCAGGCAAAAGGGATGCGTGTAAATTTACAGTCCCTTTATGTGGAATTGTAAAAATTTCTGGCGGTAAAATTTGAAAAGACACAACAATAATCAAATCCGGCTTTGCAGAATTGAGCCACCGAATAAACTCCGAATCAAGCAATTTTTCAGGCTGAACAACAGGAATATCCATTTTCTCAGCCACTTTTTTGACGGCACATGCTGAAACACATAATCCACGACCGCTTCGTTTATCCGGCGGTGTAACAACGGAAATCAGCCTGTGCTGTGATTGAAAAATTTCCACCAGCGATGGTACGGCAAAGTCTGGTGTGCCCATAAACACGATTCGCAATGGCTCGTTTAGCATGTTATCTAGTACTCAATTAGCAGGATTTCTTATTTCTTCCAGCTGTTTGGCAATCTGATTTCGTTGAGCCAGCCCAACGCGATCAACCATAAAAATCCCGTTTAAGTGGTCAACTTCGTGTTGGATGACTCTCGCCAAAAGATCTTCAAAAGTGGCGACCATTGGAATTCCCTTTTCATCGAGATATTCAACTGTTATGCGGATTGCCCGATCAACTTGCAAACGAATTTCAGGTATGGAAAGACAGCCCTCCTCTGCGGTTTTCCTCCCGTTTTTTTTTGTGATTTTTGCATTAAGCATCGTGAACATTTTTCCATCATCTTCTGCAGAAGTCGTATCAATAATCAGGACATGCGATGAAACACCGATTTGATTTGCCGCAAGTCCGATACCATCTTCTGCCTTCAATGTATCTTTCATATCACAAAGCAGAGCCGTTAGTTCATCTCCAAATTCCGATACGTTTTCCGCAGGCTTGCGCAAAACAGGATGTCCATATTTGACGACGGGAAGAATTGGCACTATTTTTTGTCCTCTTTAGGTTTTGGCAAGAGAACTTGAGCAATGGACGAGCGATTCACTTTGATTTTAGCATCAGAAGAAATAGCGATAGAAACAACTTCCTCGCCATCTTTTGCGTTTGCGACCGTACCGTAAATGCCGGCATTGAGCAGAATCTTATCGCCTTTTTTTAGATTACCGAGCATTTCCTTTCGTTCTTTTTCCTTTTTGGCTTGCGGGCGAATCATCAAAAAATACATAATCGCAAAAATTAGAATTATGCCAATCCAAAGGCTCCCGTCAATGCCGCCAGGACTTTGTAGAAAAATTGTATTCAACATGTTATTCTCCATAATTTTGAATTATTCTTACTGCGTAATTTGATGATTTTTCCGCATCTATTCAAACAACGGAATGATATATTTGCAGATTTGATTTTTGTAAGAAAAAAGAAAGGCGACATTACCGCCGCCTTTCTTCAAACGCTACGAACTTTCTGATTTATCTCGGATTTTTGATTTGTGCTTGCGCCGCCGCAAATCGCGCAATTGGCACGCGAAACGGAGAACAACTCACATAATCCAATCCTGCGCGATGGCAAAATTCTACGGAACTTGGTTCGCCGCCGTGCTCGCCGCAAATGCCAACTTTCAGATTGGGTTTTGTAGAGCGACCCAATTTCACACCCATTTCGACGAGTTTTCCAACGCCGTTTTGATCCAGAACTGCGAACGGGTCGTCTTTGAGAATACCTTTCTCAATGTAAAACGGTAAAAATTTTCCTGCATCGTCGCGACTGATTCCAAATGTCGTTTGTGTTAAATCATTCGTTCCGAAACTGAAAAAATCCGCCACTTTTCCGATTTCATCTGCTGTCAAACACGCTCGCGGAAGTTCAATCATCGTTCCGATGGAAACGGCAATTGATTTGCCCGTTTTTTCAAACACTTCGTTTGCCGTTTTTTCGACAATTTTCCGCTGATTTTCGAGTTCACAAACATCACCAACGAGTGGAATCATCACTTCGGGCATTGCCTGAATGCCTTCATTTTGCAATTCAATCGCCGCCTCAAAAATGGCTCGTGCTTGCATTTCTGTAATTTCCGGATATGCGATACCCAGCCGACAACCGCGATGTCCAAGCATTGGATTTGATTCGTGTAGCGCATCAATTTTGATTTTTAATTCGTCGGCACGAATCCCAAGTTCTGAAGCCAATTCAGTGATTTGCTCATCATCCAGCGTAATAAATTCGTGCAGCGGCGGGTCAAGCAAGCGAATTGTAACAGGCTTTCCTGCCATCGCATTTAAAATGCCCTTAAAATCTTCTTTCTGAAACGGCAAGAGATGCATCACAGCATCGCGTCGTTCTTCTTCGGTTTTTGCGACAATCATCCGACGCACCCAAATGATGCGCTCCGGCTCAAAAAACATGTGCTCAGTCCGACAAAGTCCGATTCCTTCAGCACCGAAAGAAATTGCTCGATCGGCATCTTTGGGTGATTCCGCGTTGGTTCGGACTTTTAGTGAGCGCGTTTTGTCCACCCACTTCATCAGCATTTTGAGATGCTCATTTTTTTCGATATCCGGCGTGATGAGCGGTAATTTGCCGTCATAAACATTTCCCTTCGTGCCATTGAGTGTCAGGAAATCACCTTCACCAAACACTTTTTCGTCAATTTTGAGTGTTTTTGCATCATCATCAATTTGCAATTCGCCGCATCCTACAATGCAACATTTGCCCCAGCCGCGAGCGACCAATGCCGCGTGAGATGTCATTCCTCCGCGTGCTGTCAAAATCCCTTCCGCGGCGTTCATTCCAGCCACATCCTCTGGCGAAGTTTCATCGCGCACCAAAATCACCTTTTTGCCATCTTTTGCCATTGTTTCTGCATCTTCCGCGCTGAATGCGATTTGTCCGTATGCGCCACCCGGTCCTGCAGGCAAACCCTTTGCAATGGCAACATATAATTTCTCGTTTTTCTTATCAAAAATAGGATGCAAAAGTTCATCAATTTGCTCCGGTTTCACACGCAAAATGGCTTCTTCTTGAGAAATCATCTTTTCGTTCACCATTTCGACAGCCATCCGAACTGCCGCAACACCATTTCGTTTCCCTGTTCGAGTTTGCAACATCCAGAGTTTGCCATCTTGAATCGTAAATTCAACATCCTGCATATCGCGATAGTGATTTTCAAGCAAATCGCGTATTTCGACGAGTTGTTGATATTGTGTTGGCATCACTTTGTCCATTGAATTTTCCGCGCCCGACAAAATACGCGGCGTGCGAATTCCTGCCACAACATCTTCGCCTTGTGCATTGATGAGCCATTCGCCGAAAAATGAATTTTCGCCAGTCGCAGGGTCACGTGTGAAAGCGACGCCGGTTGCCGAATTTTCGCCCATATTTCCGAAAACCATTGTTTGCACATTTGTTGCTGTGCCCCATTTATTTTGGATTCCTTCCGCTTTCCTATATTCAATAGCGCGCTTGCCGTTCCACGAAACGAACACAGCGTTGATGCTACCCCAAAGTTGTTCCATCGCATCGTCAGGGAATGATTCGCTCATCTCACGTTCGATAATTTCGTTAAATCTTTTTGATAATTCTTTCAGGTCGGATGCAGTCAAATCGGTATCGTTTTTCACGTTTCGGTCTTCTTTCATCTCGTCCATTTTCGCTTCGAGCAAAAGCCGAATACCCTTGCCCTGTGCGAGTTTCCGACCTGCCGCTTTTTCCATCACGACATCGGAATACATCATTTGCAAACGACGATATGCATCATAAACAAACCGTTCATCGCCTGTTTTTGCAATCAATCCTGGAATCGTTTCGCTCGTCAATCCGATATTCAATACAGTTTCCATCATTCCCGGCATCGAAATCCGCGCACCGCTTCGCACTGAAAATAAAAGTGGATTTTCCACATCGCCAAATTTTGTACCCATTATTTTTTCGGCTTTTGCGATAGAATCAACAACCTGCTCTTTCAGCGAATCAGGATAATTCCCTGTTTCCGAAAGTTCTGCGCAAACTTCTGTCGTAATTGTAAATCCCGGCGGAACGGGGATGCCCAAACCTGACATTTCTGCCAAGTTCGCACCCTTTCCACCGAGCAAATTTTTCATTTTTGCATTTCCTTCGGCTTTTCCACCGCCGAAATTATACACGTATTTTGTCATGATTTTCTCCTAAGTTAGTTACGAATGGAACTTAAATTGTAATAAAAATTGTTACCGTTTTTCCCGCTTGCCTTTGTCCTCGTGAATGAAAATCCACGCGGCGAGTTTGCCGATAGCGATGGGTTTTTCAACTGCCCAATAAACATGCCCGTGATGATAGCGCGAACTCGTGTCATCCCGCGAAACGGTTTCCAGATTCGTGAGAATTTGATTTGCGCGCCCAATCCACTTCTCGATGTTTTTTTTGCGCAAATCCACCCAGCCAGCATCCGCCCATTTTTCGATATTTTCTGCGGTCATCGGAATCGTGTCCGTTCCGAAATTTTTCGGCGAAACGATATTTGGACCGCGCAACATGCGTTTTCCGTCCGAAAGCAGAATCGGAATGCCAATCGAAATCGCCTGACTCCGAATTTCTTGATTTTCTAACACGATTTTTTCGGTTTGCTCAATCAATTTTTCGGCGGAAATTTTTGCCAAATTTTCAATAGTTCCGATGACTTTTTTAATCAAATACGCTTCGTGCAAGAGTTTTGAAAGCCGGGGTGGTCCCAAAATCTCAAACGCAACGCTATCCGATTCGTTTTTATCGCACAGTTCAATCATTTTCCTAATCGCATCGTCGCGCATATAGCCAGCACGATAGGTCGGTCCCATAATTGAATTATCGAGTGCGTTGATGATATCAGTTCCCGTTGAAGAGCCGAGAATTTCCATCACCGCGTTGTGGGCGATTTCTTCGGGCGTTACAAATTCCATTTGTCCGGCGGTTGTGATAGCTTCAAATTCTCCGAGCGAAAAAATCCCATTTTCGCCTGTGTCAATATAAACGGATTTCAGAGGTTTATTCAGGTTTTCCCATTTTTTTTCGCCGTCAAATCGGAATGTATCGCCGAGTGTTTCGGCATTTTCCGGCGAACAATCGTAGAGTTGGACTGTCTTTCCGTGTTTTTTGATTTTGCCATATTCGATGCCTTTCCAAGCGATTGCCGCGGCTGGCTTGATTTCTTTCACAATTGGTCCGCCCGGCGTTCTTCCCATTAAAAAAAGCAACATCGAATGCGCACCCGCCAAAGCCGATTTAGAAAGCAAAACGCGAGATGGCTTTTCTTCCGAATGCGTGTATGGAATATTCAAGCCCATTCCGCCAGTGCCAGTCGTGCCAATTTTGAGATACATTTTCGTCGCCGAGTGTATCATTGAATCGAACAGAATTTGGATATGGCGAATAAATTGCGGAATATAGAGCGTGTCCATAAGTTTTTCCATTTCGGAAAGCAGATTTTCATGGCTGATTTCCTCCTTGCCACCCACATATTTTTTCAGCCTGTGATATTCAAAATAGATATCCTGATACGCCAACGCCGTCGCCGTATTCACCGTATCCA
>JADHUZ010000072.1 GCA_016784265.1 Fidelibacterota bacterium | reverse complement strand
ATAACATATTCACTACGAGACAATGGTTTCGTTGAAGATTTTGAAGGTGTGCTGTATTTTGACACAAAATTAGTAGGTTTTCATGTGCCGGAAACAATACACGGCTTATTGTTACAAAAAATCGACAAACTTCATGAGGATTCTAAAAAAATAATACAATTTGCATCAATAATTGGACATCAATTTCCGAAAAAAATATTAGAAAAAATGTACAATAAAGCACATTTTACTCTGGGCTTTTCAGAGATATTAGAACAGTTGATACAAGGACGATTTTTGCAAGAAGTAAAAAATTTACAAGAAATAAAATTCGCTCACGGCTCAGTACGCGATGCGACGGAATCTACTATTTTGATGCGAAACAAGCGTAAACTCCATTCAATATCTGCAGAAATTGGTGAATCAGTGTTTATTAATGAGTCGCCGCGAAAAATTCTATATTTGGCGCAACATTGGTATGGTGCTAAAAATACAACCAAAGCAAGACCAGCACTCGTTAAGGCACTAAGGCAAGTTGTGAAGAATTATAATTTTAAATTAGGACACCAGATTTATAAAAATTGTTTGGAAATGTTGGACGAAAACAATCCAAAACACTTTATCCGCCTCATCGAAGTTTACGGGTTGGGTTTTCAACTGTTTGACTTAACAGGCATGCGCGATGAAACCCTGAATATTTATCAAAATGTCATGGCAATTTCGGAAAAATCTCAAAGTCCTCAACACAAGTTAAAAGAAGAATATTTTCTGTTTTTATATTATTATCGGACAAAACAATTTGAACAAAGCATCCAACAGAGCAAAATAGTATTAAACTTGCTAAAAGAGACAAATAACCGGAAAATGGAAACGGAATTAATGTTATCATTGGGGCAATCGTTTATGCAAATTGATGAATACAAAAAATCGAAAGCGATATTAACCAGAACAATTGATCTATCTAAAAAAACAAATAATTTAAAGGTCGAATCGGCAGCCACGGGTTTCCTTGCAGAAAACATTAGACTTTTGGGCGATTATAAGAAGGCATTAGACCTTTTACAAAAAGCCATTGACATTGCGATAAAAATAGGTGACAAGCGAATCCTGCTCAATCGTTATGCGACACTTGGATCAATCTATCGCCTATTAAAAAAATATGAACAATCGGAAAACAATTACGCAAAAAGCACAGAAATTGCAGAATCACTTGGTGCGGTGGATGCAATTGTTGCTACGCGCGTGATGAGAGCCTTGTTATACAAAGAAAAAGAAGATTTTGAAACCGCAACGGTTTTATTTGAAGATGTCTTGCCATTTTCTAAGAGAATCAAACATCACAATGCGACATCTGTTTGTTATGCCCATCTTGCAGATATTGCAAAAATTCAAGGCAGATTAGACATTTCCAAGTTACATTATCAACAGTCCATTCAGATTGCCAAAGAAACAAACAATCCACGCGCGACGGCAGCGCGGCAACGCGAATTAGCAATCATTCTAATGACAATTGGTGATGTCGAGCGAGCAGAGATAACAATCTTGAACTCAATAGAAATCTATAAAAAAATCAAAGTCGATTTTTTTCATGTCGCGAAAATCACGCATGCGGAAATTGAATTTCGGAAAGGGAATTTTAGCAAATCGCTTAAAATTATAGCGCAAAACATTGATAAATTAAAAAATAACGAACATCAACAAGACGCATGGATTGAAGCCGTTGTTTTGCAGATTGATGCTTTTCTGCAAATAGGTAAGCCGAAAGAAGCGATGAAAGCATTTTTTGAAAACCAAAAACAAATAGAATCTACCAATTCCACAATTACCAAATGTTATCACTTCTTGTATCTCATTTTCGCAGAGGCTCAACAGATGATAAACGATTCAGCAGTAGATACGACGATAAATACGATTGAGGAAAACTTGCCAGACAAATCTTTTTCGCGTGCGTCGGAGTTTTATTTGCGGCTTGGGAAAATATATCGAAATGCGGGGAATAAAACGCGACAACAAAAATATTTTCGTTTGGCGAAAGAATGCCTGAGCAAACAATCAGAGCGGATTAAAGACATTGAAATACGAAAGCAATTTTTAGAAAATGTCCCGGTTAACAAAGAACTTTCGCAAATTGAAGTAAAATAATGCAGCCAAAAGAATCCAGATTATCCGATTTTCTGAATAATCCGCGCCGTGCAATGTGGAAACTGGCAATGCCTGTGATGTTCGGAATGTTGACTATGACCATTTATTCGCTTGCGGATATGTTTTTTGTTGGCAAATTGGGCGGAGATGCAATCACGGCGGTTGCGTTTGTGATGCCACTTGTGTTTTTTGCACTTGGAATAACATTTGGCATTGGCTCCGGAATAACCGCGGTGATTGCAAAATTTATCGGCGAGGAAAATAAACATCAGGCTGACAACGCCGCAGAGCATTCTATTTTACTTGGCTTGGTTTTGGGAGCGATTTTTACAACTGGCGGTTTGGTTTTTGGGAGTCAATTGCTAACGATTTTGGGAGCAAGCGGCGATGTGCATCAAATGGGCTTGGGATATTTCAGGATTTTATCTTTTGGATTTGTGTTTTCTGTGATCTCGGTGATTTTTCGTTCTATCCTCACGGGAGAAGGCGATACAAAATCACCCATGATTATTCAGGGGTTTGGAACGGTTTTGAACATTTTTTTAGATCCGCTGTTTATTTTTACGTTCGATTTGGGCGTGTTCGGCGCTGGATTGGCAACGGTCGTGAGCCAAACCATTACGGTTCTAATTTTCGTTTACTTGTTGTTTTTCAAAAAGCATGCTTATGTTACATTTTCGCCCAGAGATTTTTCATTTTCGGCAAAAATTGTGGGTAAAATTATGCAAATCGGTATTCCCGCTTCGCTTTCGATGATTATCATGTCATTCGGCTCGATGATTTTCAACCGCATTCTTGTCTTATATGGAAATGATGCCGTGGCTGGTTACACAGTAGCGCATCGGATTGATCATATCTTTTTTATGCCAATCGGCTCAATCGCACAAGCATTGGTTACGCTGGTTGGGATGTTTTATGGCGCAAAACGATTTAATTTGATGCGATCCATCATTTTTTACGGAATGGCGAGATCAATTGTCATCAGCGCTACTTTGGCGTTGATTTTTTGGATTTATGCCGAATGGATTATTGCGCAATTTACAGCGGTTGATGGAATTATCACCGTTGGCAAAACTTATATCCGATATCTTGTATTTGCCTATCCGCTAATCGCAATCGGCATGACGAGCGGTCGTGTTTTGCAAGGACTTGGCAAAGGCTTGCCGATGCTTGTGACCACGATTTTGCGCGTCATTGCTATCAGCGTTCCTCTTTCTCTCGCTGGCATTTTTTGGTTCGATGCGCCGATAGAGTGGATTTGGACTTCCATGCTAATTTCGTTTTTTATTGCGCCGCTCGTTGCAATCACATGGCTGTTGACAAATCTGAAATCGATTGAGCGTGCATCGGATTTCAATCCTGCGCTCAAATTTTCTGAAAACATCTGATTTGCTTTGAACAACAAATTCAACATATTCAAAAATCGTGCATTTTTCTTATTCTTTTTCGGGAACACGATTTCATTGTTTGGCTGGGGACTCAATTTTATCGCTGTGGGCTGGATAGTTTTGGAGGCAACTGGCTCAAAAATGGCGTTGGCGCATCTGGCGGTTGTTACCACAATCCCAGGGATGTTGATAGTTTTGATTGGCGGAACAATAATCGACCGCTACAACCGAAAACACATCCTCGTTTTTTTGGATTTTTATCGGATTATTGTGCTTTTGGTGGTTCTTATTTCATTCCGATTGGGCACATTTGAATTGTGGCAAATTTACCTCCTTTCATTTTTCTTGAGCATTGGAAGTTCGTTGTTTTGGCCTTGTGCATCGGCATTTACGCAGGAAATTGTTTCTGGAAGAAAATATATGCAAGCCAATTCGTTTTTATCTGCATCGTATCAAATTGGCATCTTGTTTGGCGCTGCAATTGGCGGATTTATTGTTGCGGACTTTGGTGCGGAGGTTGCGCTTTGGCTCAATGCGGGGACATATTTTCTATCGGCATTATTTCTTATGGCTGTACCGTATAAAATGGGCGCACGAGATGCAGGCGATCATCAAGTTATCAAATCATTGAAAAAGGGTTTCGCTTTTGCGCGTTCCAACAAAATGATTTTTGGATATGGGCTGAGCGCTGTGTTGAGCGACATTGCCGTTTGGGGCGGGTTCCCGATTGTTACGCTGGCATTCAGCGAAGATGTGCTCGGCATGGGCGCGAAAGGGTTTGGTTTGCTCGATGGTGCGTATGGCGCTGGTGCATTTCTCGCTACATTTCTTTCGCTTTTATTTTTGCAACGATTTCGGCGTGATATTGTGCTTGGCATTTTGTATGGACTTGCGACCATTGCTTGCGGAATGATGTTTGGTGTTGGCGTGTTTTTTGCAAGTTTGATTTTGTTCTTCTTGATGGGAATTGCGAACAATTCTGCACGAATTATTTCTCGCACCATTATGATGGAAAAAGTGCCAAACGAGGTGATGGGAAGAATGCAAACACTTTGGGGGATTTTTGTGCGAGTAATGATGGTTTGCGTTGCCATGTTTCTTGGTTGGGTTGCCGAAAAATTTAGCGTTGAAATAGCGTTTTTATGGAATGCGATTCTTTTTGCAATGCCGATAGCGGGCGTGTTTGTTGTAAAAATGTTTCAGCAAGGTTTTTTCGCCAAACCTTTGGACGAACAAAAAATCGAACCAGCGGTTGGACTTTTGGATTGATGGAATGGATTCAGACTTTGGCTGGATGGATGCAAAGCAACTGGCTGATTATGACGGCAACCTCTGTGATTGTATTTGTCGGGAGCATTGCGACGATTCCATGATTGCTTTGCAAAATCCCTGCCAATTATTTCATCTCGAAAGGTGCGGGAAAACAAAGTTTCCAAAATCCATTTTTGCGCGTTTTGTTTCATTTGCTCAAAAACCTATTTGGCTTGATTTTCCTTTTGCTTGGAATCGTTATGTTTTTCACACCGGGACAAGGCATATTGACCGTTTTAATTGGGATTATCTTACTCGATATTCCATGGAAACGCAGGTTAGAGCGTTATTTTATTTCTACACCAAAAATATTATCAATTGTGAATGCCATTCGCCAAAAGCGAAATCGCGCTCCGCTCGAACTGTAACAACGCACAAGACAACATTTATTTCGTCATTATTATCAGCATTGCTGATATCTTTGTGTTCTCCGCCCCTTTTTTTACAATTTTTTAAACACCGAATGAGCAAATTTTGTCAAATGGTCAATCGTTGCTTCTTCTATCTGCTTCACTTCATCTTTGACATTTTTCGTAAATTCGATATCCTCTTCCACGCCGGGAAGGTTTATCGAAACATTCATCGAAGCGCCCAAAATTGCCGATTTCAGCATCAGCGCACCAACTCCTGCATCTGACAAGGAATTTGGATTTCCACGCTCTGCGACGGCTTCCAAAATGGTGATGACTTTTGCGCAAGTTCGCATTACTGAAAGCGGAATGTTGATGCCGACTTTATTCGCTTCGAGCATTGCCAGATTTCGTGCTTCGATTTGCTCGTCGGTCTTTTTTGGCAATCGCGCCGCCGCCATCATTTGATTAAACGCATCCGTGTCTGCATCGACGAAATGAAGCAATTCATCTTTCAGTATTTGTCCGTGCTCGGCGACTTTTTTCATTTCTTCCCAAACTTCATTCATTCCCTTTTTGCCGACGGTAAGATTGGCAACCATTGTTCCGAGTGCCGCCGCCATCGAGCCTGCTAAAGCCGCAACCGAACCGCCGCCCGGCGCCGGTGAATCTGTCGAAAGTTCATCTGCAAACCCGCTGACAGTTAAGTCAACCAATTTTGGCGCATCTGTTTTGATGGAATATTCGATGATTTTCTCTTCGGATTTGAACTGATATAATTCAGAAAGTCCCATCGATTGCACCGCGATTCGAATCAATTCACTTTCTGGCACGCCAGCCGATTTTCCTTGTTTTTTGAGGAAAAATTTGCCCGCATCTGTCATTGCTTTTTTCGGCAAAAGTCCAACCAATTCCGAGCCTGTAACGCGCAATCCACTCGCCGCCGCCATTTCGCAAACTTTATCAAAAACCTTGTGTGCTGGCGTGATATTGCAATTTGTTAAGTTCATCGAAATTTGGGCACAATTGAATTCGTCGATATACCAACCGACTGCTTTGCAATGCGTAAAAATTCCCGGTACGCGCAATTTATTTCCATCCGCATCGCGCATAATTTTTCGGTTTTCGTCGCGTTTCAATCTGCCTTGTTCACGAATCGAAAGTGCAATATTTTTCGCCATTTTTTTATCGCGTGTGTTCAAGTTGATGTTGTAAGCAATCAAAAATTCACGCGCCGATATATTCGTTGCGCCGACTTTTTGCACATGCTCGCTCCATTCTGCTGGACCAAAATCAGGTTGTCTGTCGGGATTTTCAAATCGTTCTTGCAAGCCTTCATATTCGCCCGCACGGACAACAGCGAGGTTTTGATTTTCTGGTTTCGTTGCCGCATTTTCATAAAAATATACTGGAATATCGAGTTCTTTCCCGACTCGCTCGCCAACTTCATGCGCCATTTTCGCACAATCTTCCATCGTAACGCCGCTGACGGGAACAAAAGGGCACACATCTGTTGCACCGCTTCGAGCATGCGCACCTTTGTGATTCCGCATATCTATAACTTCCGCCGCTTTTTTGATACAAACAAACGCCGCTTCTTTGACAGGCTCTGGTTCGCCGACGAAAGTTACGACCGTTCGATTTGTCGCATCGCCGGGGTCAACA
>JADHUZ010000071.1 GCA_016784265.1 Fidelibacterota bacterium | reverse complement strand
AACATGACGAACAAATTTGCTGCGGGTATCTCGCTGAAATTAATCAATGAGAATATTGATAAAGTGTCTGCAAAGGGCTGGGCATTTGATATCGGTGGAACTTACGATACAGGACTTGGAAACGATCTTCGTATTGGATTTTCTGTGAGAAATTTTGGTCCAGATATGAGATATTCCGGGGAAAGTTTGGAAGCGCAAACTCAGCATTTTACTGAGATTAATAGCGAAGAGGAAGCAAACGATCTGAGTGATTCTGACGTAAAAATGGCGTGGATATCGGAAGGATATGCGCTTCCGATGATTTTCCAAGTTGGCATTGCGTATGATTTGTTTGAGTCCGGCGATAACAAACTTTTGATGACAATGGACGGGGTGAACGCAATTGATCAAAACGAACAGTTGGCGATGGGTCTTGAATATGGCTTCGCGGAGACATATTTTTTGCGAGTCGGATTTAACGAATTCCTGAAACTGAGAAAAGTTTGGGAACGCGACGAAGACAGCGAGTGGCTGTATGAACCGCACGATATGGGTCTGCGCGCAGGCTTTGGTGCCGATTTAACCAAGGCGGCGAGAATTCCATTGCGATTGGATTATGCGTTTCAGACGCATGCTTATTTGCCGCCAATTCATAGATTCACTTTGGATTTTGGATTGTAAAATTTCATATAAATTTTTATTGACAAATAAAATTATCTACTGTATATTTCAAGACACGGATTTAAACGTATTTTAATATGTGACGTATTTTTCTGTTTAACTAAAAAAAAGGAGTAATATAAATGAAAAAGACAATTACATTACTGAGTTTATTGGCTGTTGTAACATTCGCAGCATTCAACTCTTCAATGATGCGCTCTGCGGTCGCTGAAGATGGCTCGGTAACTTTAACAGACGCACGCGGCGTCATTCATAATCTTCAAGTGCAAGAGATTGATGGCAATCGTGCAGTGGTGGATTATATCCACTCTTACTATAACATACCGGAAGATGAAACTTATTACAACGATTTCATGGCTGGTTATCACAATCAGTCAATGAATGATACTTGTATCACATGGTTTACTTTCGTAGGTGAAACCGGAACGGTGTTGAGCATGGATATGCAAAACGAGTCAAGCGGTGAAGCACAAATGTTCTTCGCTGGTCCAGCTCTTATCGACGTTGACGGCGAGTGGTATTGGAATATGCCGAAACGCTATGAAGAATTTACCGATATGTTGATGATTCCATTTGCAGTTCCTGTAACATGTAACGCGCATGCGGCGGCAGACCAGTTTGATGGTTTTGGTGTCTGGGACCCGCGTTGGAATACTCTGGATTTGACCGAATATGGCTTCGAGTTTGAAGTATCTGCAGCAGATGTCAGCGGTCACGATCTGTCTTATTGGGGCGTTCCAGAAATTTGGGCTGGTTATGTAACTGATGATAATGGTGGTCCTTCAATTTGGCAAGACTCTCCATCTCACCTTGAAAGCGAAGAAGGCGATTGCCGTAGTTATTCCACATTGCACGCGACTGGTCTCGAAGGTGCTTGGTACAGGATTTGGACTGACAACGAAGATTGGTATGCGCACATGATGCAAATGACGGTTCAGTATTCTTCTGTCCCGCCGACATTTGAATCTTTGACAACTGCTCCGGACGGATTTGATTCCGGTATGGATTTTGAAGCAGTTGTTACAGATTTAGATGGTGATGTTACAGAAGTATCGGGATATTATTATATCAACGATGGTGATGCTGTGTTGTTGGGTACACTTGGCACAGCGGCAGATGATACTTATGCTTTTACGATTCCAAACGGTGTTGCGTTAGTCGATGATGAAGTTACTTATTTTGCGTATGCTGTAGATAACGATGGATTAGAATCATTCAGTCCTGGTCGTTCATTTACGATTGTTGCGCCGCCAGCTGGTGAAAGCGTGCTTTACATTGCAAGTGGTGACAGCAATATTGACTCGCTCTTTGCGACAATCTTAGGTTGGCAAGATGGTGTGGCAACTGATACATATTACTGGAATAGTGATGACCGTGGTGGAACACCGAGTGATATACTTGGTCTTTCGGCGTGGAATGTTGTCGTCATTGCTGGTTGGGGTTCTGGAGACCTTTTCCCGATGACAGCGGCAGATGCGGGTGATTTCCCTGATGTTTTGGGCGTCGCCAGTTATGTCAACGATGGTGGCTATCTTGTTTTTGCTGATCAGGATTATTTCTGGGGTCATGATGACACGGCTACAAATATGACATTCTTGCCGGGCGATTTTGCTTATGATGTATTCGGCATAGCCGGTGGATATTCCGATCCTGATGATGATGGCGATGCAAGCAATGGCGGTATCGGCGATATGATTCACAATGGTATGGCTGATAATCAATTCACTGGTGATTTTGTGGATGTTACTTACGGTCCAATCGAATATGAAAGTTGGGGTTGGTCAAACTGGGGTGATTATATCAACGCAAACGCAAACGCAGAATTAATTTTGGTCGGTGCCGAAACTGGCAACGGTTCTGGTGTCTATAACGAATATGGTGCTGGTGCAACGATTTATTTTGGCGTTAATGTTGAACTTGCTCCACAATCACAAGTCGAAACATTGTTCGGCAACATTTTGGGTGTATGGAACATGGAATGCACGCCGGGCGATATCAACGATGATGGCAGTTTGAATGTTCTTGATGTTCTCCGTGCAGTGAACATCATTCTCGGAACATACGCGCCTGATGCACAAGAAGAATGTGCCGCAGACTACAACGGTGACGGTGGCATCAATGTGATGGATGTTGTTGGTATCGTTCAAGCAATCTTGGGCGGTGGCAAAGTATCCGCGGATGCTGAAGCAACATTAAACGGTAACGTTTTGACGCTCAGCGGCAATGTTGGTGGTTTTCAGGCTGATGCAACAGTTGTTTCTTCTGTAACAGATGACATTGCTTCTGCAAACGGTCAAACGATTGTTTACAGCATGAATGGCAAACTGGAAACGACAACTTTTGTTTTTTCCAGCACACCGGAAAATCTGATTGTCAGTTCTTCAAATGGTGAAGAAGTTCAAGTTGTGATTGCAAACGAATTTGGTCTTTCGCAAAACTATCCAAATCCGTTTAATCCAAGCACGACAATTGCATATTCATTGGCAAGCGACGGCGAAGTAATGCTTTCAATTTACAATGTTGCAGGTCAAAAAATTGTTGATTTGGTGAACGCACCACAGACGACTGGTTCTTACAGTGTTGTCTGGGATGGAACATCCGCAAATGGCGAGATGGTTTCAAGTGGCGTGTATTTCTATCAGATTAACGCAGGTGACTTCAATGACACAAAGAAGATGTTCTTCTTGAAATAATTTTGTTGTTGTGTTTCTCCATAAAAGAGGGCGTGATTTCACGCCCTCTTTTGTTTTGTACAAAAATTTGAGAAGTGACGCAAATCATTTGATATTTCCCAAGGTTTGTGTTATTTTACCCGACCAGAGATTTAAAAGAATAAGGGAAGGATAGTCCATGTTACAGTTTAAAAAATCATTATTTGTTATTTTTGCATCTGCCGTTTTGTTCTCAAACAACGAAATAGGTGGAAAAAATGTATTGGAATTGGTTCAATATGATTTTCAAAGCGGTCAAATTTCTTATGACCAAATGACGCAATATGCGATGTTTATTTTGAAAGATCAAGAACGCCTGCCGGAGCAATATCGCGATGCAGAAGTGCCGTTTACGCGCTGTGCTACATCTGTGCTATTGGAAATTGAGAACAATTGGGATGTGCTGAGTTTAGAAACGCAAAATATTTATTTTGATTATTTTGGTGAGAAAGATTACGGCAACTCGCGTGTTTCATATTACACACCGGAAGGACATTACATAATTATTTATCAGACGACTGGCGTAGATGCGCCATCGCAGGTCGATTTGGATGGAAACGGCGTTCCAGATTACGTTGAAGATGTTGGTGAGTCGTTGGAATATTCGTGGTTTGTCGAATTTGATTCGCTGGGTTGGAATGAACCTGCGCTCGGCGGAAATCAACTGGTGGATGTTTGGATTGATGAATTGCAATCAGGTGGCGTTTTGGGATATGCGACTGGCGGATGTAGCAATGCGCAGATTCACATTGACAAAGCACTCGATATAGCAACTCTACAATCCACCTGCGCACACGAGCTGCATCACACGAGCCAATTTTGTTACAACGTTTCCAGTTCGTGGTATATGGAATGTACAAGCATGTACATGGAAGATGTTGTTTATGACGACATCAATGATTATATCGGTTACATTTGGGATTTTGTAATGAATCCATGGCTTGCGTTGGATTATTTTGAAAATGGCGGATTGCATCAATATGGCAGTGTCGTTTGGAATTTTCATATCGCCGAAAAATATGGCAACGACGCTGTGCAACAAGTTTGGCTGGAAAATACATATAGCGCAATTTCTGCGTGCACAGCTTTTTTTGCGGATCAAGGCTCGACGCTTTCTGATGAGCATTTGGAATTTTCCGTGAAATGCTGGATGACAGGTGATCGCGTCAATGAATCGCATGAACATTTTGAAGAAGCTGCAAGTTGGTGGTTTGAGCCGCTCAGTCAGGAAAGTTTTTTGTCTTATCCTGTCGAAGATGTAACTGTGGATTCGGATAAATATCCTGACCACCTTTCGTGGAATTATATCACTTTTGAATCAACGGGTGATTTTAATAAACTTTTGATTCTATTTGATGGTGAAAGTGGCATTGATTGGAAAGCATCTACGATTTTGATTCAAAATGGTGATCAATACACATCGGCGAATTATGATTTTGACGGAAATGGCGATGGATTTATCGGAATTGATAGTTGGGCGCAGATGGATAAAGTTGTTTTCATGCCGACAAATGAAACCACTTCCAGTTCTGGCAATGACGGAACTTATCTCGTCAGCGCATACGAATTAGACGAATTGCTAATTTTGGATGATTACAATTTCACTGATCTTGATGGAAACGGCGAACTTGAGCCGGGCGATGATGTTGAATTGACAGTTACAGAAATCAATTATTTGGACAATCTCGTCAATGTGCAATTGATATTAACTTCGGATCATCCTTCGATTACGATTGTTGACGGCAGCGTTGATGTAGGGAATTTTGCCGGCGCTGGGTCATCGTTTACAAACACCGACGATCCGTTTTCATTTTCAATTGCGAGTAACGCCACATCGGATTTCGCCGAGTTTACAGTTACTGTTTTGGCAGATGGTGTTGAAATGACTTCCGAAACAATCCAAGTGCTCATCGGAGTTCCATCTATTTTGCTTGTGGATGATGACGATGGCGGAAATTATGAAGAGACAATAATGGAGGCTTTGGATTTGCTCGAGAAGCCTTACCAAGTGAAAAATATGCAAAATGATGGACTCGGTTCACTGAGCCTTCTATCGAGAGATATTGTAATTTGGTCAACTGGTGACGATTCTTCCAATCCGCTTTCTGATGACGAAATTATAGAAATCACATCATATCTTGATGCCGGCAGGGGACTTGTGCTTTGCGGAAATCACAATGTGCAGGATTTGCAATCGGATAATTTTTTACCAGATTATTTGAAAGTTTATTACGGCGGGAAATACGCAAATACCGTTATGCAGGGCGAAGAAGGCGATCCGATTGGTAACGGCGAATGGTTTGGTTTGTACGGCACGGAACTTGGCGTGGACATTCTCGTTCCTGCCAACGGAAGCGATACAACGACCGTCGCATCACTTCATTATTTAGATCCGGGCAATGGAAATCCATATTCGGCAATTCGCCATAATGATTTTTACAGTTTAGTGCTTTGCGGATTTGATATCGGCGAATTGAACGATGATAATCCATCTTTCGTTTCCAGCGCAGAATTTGTTTCTCGTGTGATGAATTGGTTGGAATCGGTTGCGCCGCAGTGCATCAAAGGCGATGTCAACAGCGATGGACAAATCAGCATTTTGGATATTATGCTTGTCGTGAATATTATAATGCAGTCGATCGATCCGACATCGGAGCAAATTTGTGCCGCAGATTATACTGATGATGGAATCATCAATATCTTGGATATTATGGGAATTGTACAAGAAATTTTGAGCGGAAAATTCTCAGCCGAATCAGTTGAAGGCGAAAAAGTTACGCTGTTTGTCGAAGAAAATCTAATTCGATTTGAATCAACGATTGATGTTGCCGCTGTGGAAATTCACGCAAAAGTCACCAATTTTAACAGCATGGAAAAATCTTCGATTGCTTGGAATATCTTCGACAATCAAGTTGATGACGAACTTATTTTGCTTGGATTGGACACCAATAATTTTTCGACACAAGATGAGGATACATTGATTAGATTCTCCGGCAGCGTTTGGGTAGATCCGGAGCGGATTATTTTTTCGACATTAGATGGTCAATCTGTGGATGTCGAAGTTTTCAATTCTGTCACCGAAACAAACGATGGATTGGAAGCCATTCAAATCACAGATTATGAGATTTTGGGCAATTTCCCAAATCCATTTAATCCGGAGACAACGATTCAATTTGCAGTTCCGGAGCAAGGAAGTGTTGAGATTTTAATTTACAATGTTTTAGGGAAAGTGATAAATTCGTGGCAGAAGGAAATTGGTTCTGCCGGTGTTTATGAAGTTATTTGGAACGGAGAAGGTTCAAACGGGATTTCTGCCGGGTCCGGGATTTATTATGCAGTTTTAAAATCTGCAAATCATTTTGCAACACACAAAATAGCATTAATAAAATAGTTGGAATAGTTTTACTTACAGTAGTAAATTTGACAGATAGGTAATTTAAAAAAAAGAGGAGAATACTTTATGAAAAAACTAATTATTATTTTAACATCATTTGTGGTGTTTGCGTTTGCAACAAACACAATCAGCGTTGTTTCTGGTACGGTTGCGAATGAGACATCGCAGATCACAGTAGATT
>JADHUZ010000070.1 GCA_016784265.1 Fidelibacterota bacterium | reverse complement strand
ATAATGAATTGTCCAAACATGGCGCTTTGCTGAACTGAACATTCCAATTGTCGAATTGCGTGGCGATAAGATTGGCTGATTCAATCATCACGGGAAGGAGTCGTTTGATTTAGCTTGTTCGGCTACCGGGGAAAAAGACTAAATTCTTCTTTTCTTCCGTCGAATCACGTAAAGAATCCCGTTCACCTAAATTATCAATCAGCGGATGTCCCATCCATGTGCAAGGAATATTTGCACGATCGAAGAAATCTTTTTCAAATTGGAACAGGACGAAACAATGGTCAACATATTTTTGAATTGTCGCCACTCTGCCACTTCCCCAAGCCCAAACTTGTGGCGTGATAAAATACCAAATTTGAGGAACGAATTTGCGCAATCGCTTTGCCATTCGCAGGTTGAATCCGGGAAAATCCACGAGAATTAAAACATCTGGTTTGTTTTGAATTGTCCATTGTTTGATGGTTTTCGCTAATCGAAACATAAAAGGCAGTTTTTGGATTGTTTCCGAAAATCCAACCACTGCCATTTTATCCACAGAGCAAAGCGATTCTACGCCAGCAGAAACCATCTTTTCTCCTGCGGTTCCGCAAAATTGGTCGTCAGGGCTTTTTACTATCCAATTTCTGACAAGGTCAGCGGCATGCGCATCGCCGGAGGCTTCTCCTGCGAGGATGAGAATTTTTCTGTCCGTGCTCAACGAGAACGGTTGATAATTTCTTCGATTTCTAAAGCAATTTTCAAGGCGGTAAGTCCGTCTGCCGCGGGCACTTTGGGTAATTTCTGCTGACGAATTGCGGCAATAAAATCTTTTTGTTCTTCCAAAATAGCGTTGCCGTTCTTTGCCACATGTAATTTTTTATCAAAAAGATTCTCGATATTTTTCGTTGGTTTTGAACCGATAGAAATATCTTCCACGGATTTATCTAATAAATCCACGCCCACATATTTATTTTGTTGAAAGATACGGATTTTGCGCATTGATTTTGTTGAAATTCGACTCGCTGTTAAATTTGCGACACATCCGTTTTGAAATACAATTCTCGCTGTGGCGATATCTATTTTATCTGTAACGACTGAAACGCCATTTGCTTGAATTGAGGAAGTTTTGCTGTTTGTCAGCCATAAGACCAAATCAATATCATGAATCATCAAATCGAGAACCACGGCGATTTCTGTGCTACGGTTTGTAAACGAAGCGAGCCGGTGCACTTCGAGAAATCTTGGTTTTAAATGTTGTGAATTAACGTATGTCCAAGCAGGATTAAAGCGTTCAACATGACCGACGGTTGCAATTATTTTATTTTTTTCGGCGCAACTCACGACATTTTGAGCGGCTAAAACAGTATCGGCAATGGGCTTTTCGATCAGGCAGTGAACGCCGCGTTTCATGGCTCGCAGAGCGATTTCTGAATGTGTTGGCGTTGGCGTAGCGATAATAATAGCGTCGGCATCGCGTAAAAGCGCACCCAGCGACAAATAACGCTTCCAATCATTTAGATTTTCTGGAATGCTTTCGATTGGTTTTGGGTCGAAATATCCAATAGCATTAACTGCGCGGTGGCAAATTACATTTTTTGCGTGGATATTTCCCAGATGACCGACACCAACGATTCCGATATTCATTCTTTTTTGGCTCATTTCCATCAAAAAAGCTACGACTGCTTTGTGGAATTTCAAACAAATGAAGATGAAATTTTCATTTTATGCACAAACCGTTTGGTTTTTGGCAGAAATCCTCTTAGATTTCTGCACTGAACGAGAGGTAGTTTTAGCAGGAGAATCCAAATGAATCAACAAATGATGAGATATTTTTTATTCACGCTTCAAGCAATCAGCTTTTTAGCTTTTGTGTTTTGCCTAATCGCATTTAGTGAAATTATTGCGCTCCTTGTGTTGACGCTCGGCATTTTGCTCTGGGTGATAGCCATCAATGTATTTGATGTTACTTTAGACAAACGGCAGTTTGGATTAATTTGGTTATCTTATGGATTTATCACCAGTTTTGTACTGCTGTTTGTTTATGCCATCGAAGAAAATATGTGGGGTGCTATTTCCTGGAATTTGGAATGGCTTTGTGTAACACTGTTTGTAATGTTGCTCGCGCTTTCTGTGGCGAGCATCTCATTTTTTCTGCATAAACAAGATGAAAGAATTACAAAGACCCACGAAATTCTTCTTCAAATTCTCGAAAAAGCGGAGCCAGAACAAACCAGCGACGAGCTGGATATTTAATCATTTCTCTCTCGCGATTTACTAAATTGCGCTGAAAAACAAACATCACCGCTTTTTAAAATCGCATGACATTTTTTAGTGTTCATTGTTGAGCGCACTTAATTATTGCCACTATTAAAGATATAAGTCTCTTATTATCTTGCTTATTTTAAAATCTATGATTATATTTGATACACAGACTTATGAATAATTCAAGGGGTATGTTATGAAAATCAGGTCATTCTTTCGAGCGAGTCGTTTTGAAAGAGCAGTGTGTCCAGAAAAATCCCACCCCATAACCTACATTTTTGTACAGAAAAAGGAGACTCTCTAATGAGCACTTTGCATTTTGAAAGACAAATCAAATACGAATCTGAGCTTGATTCGCAATTTCCAAAAGAAATTATGGAAATTCCCGGTGGCGAACATCTCGCAACATGCATCCAATGTGGCACTTGTAGCGGTGCTTGTCCACTGAGTATTTATATGGATCATTCGCCTCGAAAAATTATCGCAATGACGCGCGCTGGATTCAAAGATGATGTTCTGGATAGTAGAACCATTTGGCTTTGCGCTTCGTGTTATTCTTGTACGGTGGAATGTCCGAAGCAAATCAAAATCACAGACACGATGTATGCGTTGAAACGGAAAGCAATCAAAGAAAACAGGTATCCAAAAGGATTTCCTGTGCCGGTGTTGGCACGAGAGTTTTTTGGCATTGTCAAAAAAACTGGCAGGAATAACGAACGCAATTTGTTGCTGAAATTATATCTAAAAACCAATGTTTTAAGACTGTTTAAGCAAATTCCAATTGGATTGAAATTGTTTTTCAAAGGGCGATTGGGATTGAAATCGGAAAAAATTAAAAAAACGAAACAACTGCAAACTCTTTTGGATGCGGTGGAGAGGAGAACTTCGTGAGTTATTTATATTTTCCAGGCTGTTCGCTCAAAGAAACAGGTAAATCTTATGACGAATCACTTCGTGCAATTTTTGCTAAATTGGAAATTCCGCTTGTTGAATTGCCAGATTGGAATTGCTGTGGAGCGACATCATATATGGCGGTGAACGAGATGAAAGCATACGCACTTGCGGCGCGGAATTTAGCACTTGCAGAGGAAACGAGCGAATCCGAGGTGAATGTTGTTGCGCCATGCTCGGCTTGCTACATGGTGTTAAGTAAAGTGCAAAAATATATGGATGAATTTTCAGAAATTTCTGATACAATTCACGGTGCTTTGAGCGATGCGGGATTGAAATACACCGGCAAAGTTAAGATGCGTCATCCGCTTGATGTTATTGTAAACGATTTTGGTTTGGCTGCACTGCATCAAAAAATTGCGCAGCCACTGGAAGGAATGAAAATCGCCTGTTATTATGGTTGTCAATTGGTGCGTCCGTATGCGGAATTTGACGACCAAGATGACCCGCAGACGATGGATTTGATTCTCCAAACGCTTGGAGCAGAAACAGTAGATTGGCCGCTCAAAACTCGTTGTTGTGGCGGAACTTTGACAGGGACTGTGGAAAATGTTGGTTTGCGCTTGAACGATATTTTGCTAAAAGAAGCACAAAAACGCGGTGCAAATGCAATCGCAACGGCATGTTCGCTGTGTCAATTCAATCTTGAGTGTTATCAAAATAAAATTCAAAAAAACTACGGAACGGAGAATGTTCCAGTAGCATATTTTACTCAGATTATCGGAATGGCACTTGGGCTTGACGATAAAGATTTGGGGTTACATCGGTCGTTTGTTCCGTTTTCCAAAGATTTAATTAAAGGAGGTGCGCATGTCCACGCCTGAAATAAAAACAAAAGAAGAAGTTAAAATTGGCGTTTATATTTGTCATTGCGGCATAAATATCGCGAGCAAAGTTGATATTTCCGCTGTGGTGGAATTTTCCAAAACTTTGCCGCTTGTAACTGTGGCGCGTGAATATAAATTTATGTGCTCCGACCCAGGGCAGGAACTCATCAAAGAAGATTTGCGTTCGGGGAGAATCAATCGTGTGATTGTTGCGTCGTGTTCACCGCTGATGCACGAGCCGACATTTAGGGAAGCGACTGCCGATGGTGGCGAGAATATGTTTTATTTTCAGATGGCAAATATCCGCGAGCATGTTTCGTGGGTTACTGCGGATGGGAAAAAAGCCACCGAAAAAGCCAAAGCGCTTGTGGGTGCAGCGGCACGGAGAATCGTCCTTCATACGCCACTCGAGAAGAAAAAGGTGCCCGTCAATCCGAATGTTTTGATTGTTGGTGGTGGAATTGCAGGAATCCAAGCCGCTCTGACGATGGCAGAATCGGGCAAGCATGTTTATCTTGTAGAACGGTCGCCGTCTATCGGTGGACACATGGCGAATTTTGATAAAACATTTCCAACGCTGGATTGCTCGGCTTGTATTTTAACGCCGAAAATGACATCTGTCGCGAAACATCCGAATATCACATTGATGACCTATTCCGAAGTCGAAGAGGTTGAGGGATTTGTCGGAAATTTCAAAGTGAAAATCAAGAAGAAAGCGCGCTATGTAGATGTGGATAAATGTAATGGTTGTGGCGAATGTTGGTCAACTTGTCCGGCGGAAACTGTGCCTGTGCAACGCATCATTCAAAAAGGCGATTTGATGGTGAACCAGACAGTGTAATCCAATGCAACTACGCGAAATCATAAAAATTCTCGAATGCAAAATTCTGAATAGTTTTTCCAATTTGGATTTGGAGATTGCCCACGGAAGCGGTTGCGACCAGATGAGCGATGTGCTGGCGTATGTCAAATCAGATGCATTACTTTTGACGGGGTTGACAAACACGCAAGTGATTCGAACGGCAGATATTGCGGATGTGAAAGCAGTTTGTTTTGTGCGCGGAAAAACGATTGATTCAAAAATCATCCAACTTTCGGAAGAGATGAAAATTCCATTGTTATCCACAAAATTGCCGATGTTTGAAGCGTGCGGAAGGCTCTACAAAGCAGGATTAAAAGGCTGCGAAGAAAACGGAATCGGATAAATGCTCGCTATGGCACAAAAAGAAGAACTCACAAAACAGCAGGAACTCATTTATGAAATGAGAATCGGGCTAGTTATGACGAAAAATCCAGTGAGTGTTGCGCCGGAAATGCAGATGAGCAAACTACGAGAAATTTTGCAGACAAAACGGATTTCTGGTATGCCTGTTTTGGAAAATGGATTTCTCGTCGGCATGGTAAGTTTGGAGGATTTTATCGAATGCTTGACTTCCGATGCCATGAACGATTCTGTCGCCAAACACATGAGCACAGATGTGATTACGCTTTTTGAAAATGATTTTCTTGTAACAGCAGTGCGAGAATTTGAGCGCACTGGATTTGGCAGATTTCCTGTTTTGAATCGTGAAACTGGGGAACTTGTTGGCATTCTTACCAAAGGCGATATTTTGCGTGGTGTTGCAAAAAAACTCGAAGTTGAATTTCATCGTGCGGAGAAAAAACGCTATAAAAATAAGATGCACATTTTGGATCACGTTCAAGCAGACGAGACGCGATTTACATTTCAGTATCATATTGTTGGAAATGATTTTAATCGTGCAGGCGAAGCGGCGGGGAATTTGAAGAAAAACCTAAAACGGCTCGGATTACCGCCGGAAATTATCCGTCGAGTTGCGATTGCATCATACGAAGCGGAAATGAATCTTGTGATTTACACAAGTGGCGGCTACATGACAGTGCGGATTTCGCCGGAGATGATTACTGTAAATGTGTTTGATAATGGTCCCGGCATTCCTGATGTAAATCAAGCCATGCAAGAAGGATATTCAACAGCAGAAAATAGAATTCGGGATCTTGGTTTTGGCGCTGGAATGGGATTGCCGAACATCAAAAAATGTTCCGATGAAATGTTACTTCGTTCCAAAATTGGAAAAGGAACCAATCTGCGCTTTTCGGTAAAATTGTATGGAAAAAACGATGACAATTGAAGAAATAGTAAAACAACTCGGACTAAAATCATTAACCAAATATGATGGTAATGCAACGGTTTCGGGCGTTTTTGCGAGCGATTTACTCAGCGATGTGATGGCAAATTCGGAAGAAGAAAATTTTTGGATTACTTTACAAAAACATCCGAACACGATTGCTGTTGCAACATTGAAAGATTTGGCTGGAATTATTTTGGTAAACAATCGCAAGCCAGATGAAGAAACTTTGGAAAAAGCAAAAGAAGAAGGCGTGGCAATATTTTCGACAACAATGTTTACCTTTGAAATTTGCGGGAAATTATACGATTTGTTGAGGGAGTTGTGAATCTTGTTCGCGCCGATTTGCATATTCACACTTGTCTTTCGCCTTGCGCCGATTTGGAAATGTCGCCGAAGAATATCGTGAAAAAAGCCATCGAGAAAAATTTGGATATGATTGCAATAACTGACCATAATTCGGTTGCAAATTTTTTGGCCATCGAAAAACTTGCGGAAAATCAACTTACTGTTTTGCCCGGAATGGAAATCACAACATCAGAAGAAGTGCATATTCTCGGCATTTTTCCTGATTTTGAACGCGCAGAAACTATGCAAAAAATTGTGTATGAAAATTTACATGGGAAAAATGAGCCGGCGGTTTTTGGCGAACAAATTATCGTTGATGCCGATGGTTATGTGGATTATTGCGATAGATTTCTTCTGGGCGCAACGACGATGACGACGGATGAAATTGTGTATGAAATTCACGAAAACGATGGACTTGCAATTGCCGCACACATTGACAGAGAAGCAT
>JADHUZ010000069.1 GCA_016784265.1 Fidelibacterota bacterium | reverse complement strand
TTTTACATATTCCTAACCATGAAAAAGAATCGGTGCTGGAAACTGTTGAATTGCGCGAACGAACCAAAAAAGTCAGTCGTTTGTTGCAACGCGAAATTCAACGTCACGAAATTGCCGATAAAATTCAATCAGAAGTTCATGATGAAATTTCCAGCAATCAGCGTGAATATTTTTTACGAGAGCAGATGAAAGCAATTCAGCGCGAGCTTGGAGAAGATGAACAATCGAGCGAAATAAAAGATCTCGCGGACAGGATAAAGAAAGCAAAATTACCCAAAGAGGCGAAGGAAATTGCCGATAAGGAGTTAAAACGATTGTCACAAATTCCGACGCATTCTCCGGAGCATACCGTTTCGAGAACCTACTTGACTTTGATTTCAGAGTTGCCTTGGTCGAAAATCTCTCGTGATCAGTTGGATATTCAAAAAGCAAAAGAAATTCTTGACGAAGATCATTACGGGCTCGATAAGGTGAAGGAGCGAATTTTAGAATATCTTGCAGTCAGAAAATTAAAATTGAAACAGAACAAAAATGCAAATGTTCGAGGTCCGATTCTATGTTTCACTGGTCCTCCTGGCACAGGAAAAACATCACTCGGGCGGTCTATTGCTCGAGCGATTGGCAAAAAATTTGTTCGTATTTCGCTGGGCGGAGTTCGGGATGAAGCAGAAATTCGCGGACACAGGAGAACTTACATTGGGGCGATGCCTGGCAGAATTATCGAAGGATTGAAAAAAGCAGGCACGAAAAATCCGGTATTTATTTTGGATGAAATTGACAAATTGGGTGCCGATTTTCGCGGCGATCCATCTTCTGCACTTCTGGAGGTGTTGGATCCGGAACAAAACTTTTCGTTTATTGATCATTATTTGGATACAGAATTTGATCTGTCGAATGTGATGTTTATTGCCACGGCAAATATCAAGCATCAGATTCCCAAACCGCTGTTGGATCGGATGGAAGTGCTGGACTTTCAAGGGTATATTCAGGAAGAGAAATTGAACATCGCCAAGAAATATCTGGTACCGAAACAACTGGAAGAGCACGGATTGCAATCTGGAGATATTGTGTTTTCTGACCAATTGGTCAACGAAATCATCGATAAATATACGCGCGAGTCCGGTGTGCGAAACTTGGAACGTGAAATTGCAAATGTGTGCCGGAAAATTACTCGTGAAAAAGTCGAAAACAACAATCTATCTCCCGAAATAAATTTGGAGCGTCTGACAAGTTTATTGGGTCCACAGAAATTTTTCTCTGAAATTGCTGAAAGAACGAAACGTCCCGGTATCGTGATTGGATTGGCGTGGACACCAGTAGGTGGCGATATCCTTTTCGTCGAAGCATCCAAAATGGCAGGAAAAGGCAAATTGACTCTTACTGGTCAACTCGGGGATGTAATGAAAGAATCCGCCCAAGCCGCGATGAGTTATATCAGATCCCACGCGAAAGAATTTGTAATTAAAGACGAACTTTTTGAAAAGACGGATTTTCATGTGCATATTCCTGCCGGTGCGATTCCAAAAGACGGTCCCTCGGCAGGTGTAACACTTTTTACTGCTCTTTTGTCGCTTATCACGGAGAAGAGAGTCAGAGATAATTTGGCAATGACGGGCGAGATAAGCTTGCGTGGGAGTGTGCTTCCAATCGGCGGTTTGAAGGAAAAAGTCATTGCGGCGCACCGTAGCGGCATGAAAGAAGTGATTTTACCGGAAAGGAATCGTAAGGATTTTGATGATATTCCGGAAATCGTTCGTAAGGAGATGAAATTTCATTTTGTTCAAAACGTCAAAGAGTTAGCAAAACTCGCACTTGTGGAATGAAAGTCTGAGGTTAAGGTTGAGGACAAGGCAAGGCTTTCAGAAACCAAAAATTCTCGTTTGAAATCACCGATAAGTATCCCGAAATTACAAGGCTTGGAATGATGGAATTATGTTAGATATTAAAAAAATAAGAAATCAACCCGAAGAAATAATTCGGGGGTTGCGGAATAAAAACCAGAAAAATGCCGATGCCACGATTGACTCGATTCTGAAAAAAGATGAGGATCGCAGGTTGTGCATCGAAAAAGCCAATGCTCTGAAAAATCAACGCAATGTCGTTTCACAGCAGATTGCAGAGATGAAAAAGTCCGGCAACAGTGCGGATGGGCAAATTTTAGAAATGCGAACGGTCTCCGAAGAGATTAAAAAATATGACCGAAAGATCAAAAATTTTGAAGGTGAAATTTTCGATATTCTACTTCAAATTCCCAATTTGCCAAGTGAAACATCACCAGTCGGTAGGACTGAAGATGAAAATGTAGAAATTCGGCAATGGGGCGAGAAAAAGAATTTTGGCTTCGCACTTTCCGATCATTTGGTTCTTGGAAAGACGTTGGGATTGTTTGATCTAAATCGCGGTTCGAAAATTTCCGGTTCAGGTTTTCCGCTATACACTGGAAAAGGTGCCAAACTGGAAAGAGCACTGATTAATTTTATGCTTGATTATCACAGTGAGCATCACGGCTATACTGAAATTTTCCCGCCATTTTTGGTGAATCGAGATAGTTTGACAAATACGGGACAAATTCCGAAACTTGAAGAAGATATGTATTTCTGTGAAAAAGACGAACTGTTTTTGATTCCGACGGCAGAAGTGCCAGTGACGAATATTTTCAAAGATGAAATTTTGAAAGAAGACCGATTGCCTATCAAATATTCTGCCTATTCCAGTTGTTTTCGGCGAGAGGCAGGTTCTTGGGGAAAAGAGACAAAAGGACTTTTGCGATTGCATCAGTTCAACAAAGTTGAATTGGTTAATTTTGTTTCTGCGAATGATTCTTTCGCGGTTTTAGAACGGCTCACGAATGAGGCGGAGAAAATTCTTCAGGTGCTCGGATTGCATTATCGAGTGATTGAACTTTGCACAGGTGATTTGAGTTTTTCGGCGACTAAATGCTACGATCTTGAAGTGTGGGCACCAGCTGAGAAACGCTATCTTGAGGTTTCCAGTTGTAGCAATTTCACAGATTTTCAAGCCCGCAGAGGGAGAATCCGTTATCGTCGTGCCGACGGAAAAGTCGAATTCATTCATACTTTAAACGGGAGCGGCGTTGCGACACCGCGACTTTTGGTGGCATTATTGGAAACCTATCAACAGCCGGACGGTTCTGTGTCGATTCCGGAAATACTTCAACCATATACTGGATTTCATCGAATATCGCCAACAGAATGAGAGAAATTGGTGCCCGTATTCGGGTGGTTTGGTTGCTATCGAACCATTTGTTTTGGACGACTGTTTTGGGCACGTTGTCGGTTGTGTTTTCTTTTTTCGGTGATGTGGAAAAAGTTTTTGATTTTTTCATCAAAATTTGGGCAAAATTATTGCTATCGGCAGCTGGAATGCGATTGCAAGTTCATCACCAGGAACGATTGGAGCAATTTGATTTCTGCGTGTTTATGGTAAATCACCAAAGCGCAATGGATATTCCGATTGCCATAACTGCATTAAAAAAACCGATTCGATTTCTTGCCAAAAAGGAACTGTTTTCCATTCCGGGGTTTGGGCTGTTGCTGAGAAAAGCCGGAAACATACGCGTGGATCGTTCCGATATAGAATCAGCAATCAAGAGCATAGATGAAGCACAAAAACGGTTGAAAGAAAAAAAATCATCTGTGATTATATTTCCTGAGGGTACTCGGACAAAAGATGGAAATCTCTTGCCATTGAAACGCGGTGGTTTCGTTATGGCAATCCAAATGGGACTTCCTATCGTACCGGTTGTGGTTTACGGTGCATTTGATGCATTAAAAAAATATTCTTGGAAATCTTACAGCTGCACCGTAGATGTTGCAGTTGGCGAACCGATTTCCGTAGAAGGATTGGATGTGGAGGCGCGTGCCGATCTTTGCAAACATTGCCAAGATGTGATGGGAACAATGCTGAAGGATTTGGCGCATGGAAGATAATCAATGAATGTTTCAAAAATCTTAAATTGGCGTCCCTTGTTCTTAAATCAAGAATATGTAGGTTTATTTCGGTGAGCCATAAAAAAGAAGCAATAATGGTAAATTCTTGGCTTTCTGCTCAACCGCGTGTGATGAAAACAATCGATGGAAAAACAGTTCATTTTATTGATTGGGGGCAGATCAACAACGATGAGGGTCCTGATGTGTTGAATACGCAGATTATTTTGGGCGAGAAATGGCTCAAAGGAGATATTGAATTTCATCGTGATCAACGGGATTGGGAACGTCATCGTCACGATCGGAATCCGAAATATAATCAAGTTATCCTTCACATTGTTGAAAAAGACCGAAATCAATCCAACTTTACCGCAAATGGGAAAAATCTTCCAGTGGCGGAATACAATCAAAATCAGACGGATTATCGAGACATTCCGCAGAATTTGCCATTTCAACCGATTTACGATGTTTCTGTTTTTGAAGGGTTCGGAATCAGAAGATTCTCCGAAAAAGTATCAAAATTATCAACAATACATCAAACCGGTGAATTGTGGAATCAACTGCTAATTAAAGGCGTTGCACGTGCTTTGGGATATTCCAAAAATAGCGAAGCGATGGAGCGACTGGCAGATTTTTCAAAGCCTTATTGGTGCATGCTTTCAAAAGATCAATTTATCCACCAGATTCTTAGTATTGCCGGGCTGGCGGAAAAAGCGTATTCCCAAGCGATTGCGCTGCCGCTTCTGTCGCGCCAATCATGGAAATATTTTCGTCTGCGTCCCGCAAATTTTCCACACAGGCGAATTGTTCAATGGGCTGGGTGGTTATATGATCAAAATTTTGAGCCGTTTCAAAGACTTAATTTTGCGCTCAACGGATCGCGTCCTGAGGAGTGGACGAATCAGTTGTTTGCCGATTTTTTACAGGTACCTTCAATTGGAAATCATAGAAAAAGTGAAATTATTGGCAATGTGATTTTGCCCGTTTTAGCGGCATTTTTTCTCCAAAATCTGGATTGGAAACGATATGAACAAATTTTCCGTTTATGGAAAAATTTACCTGCGGGGAATTCCTCCAATATCTATAAAAATTTTTGCGACACAGCGATTTTTTACTTGGGGGATTCACGCCTGCGATTTATTCATCAGCAGGGCATTTTACAGATGAAACAACTGTATTGCAATTTGGGCGGATGTTCCATTTGTCCGTTGATGAAAAACGCCGAAACATATAGGAGCAATTGTTTATGAGTAACACGAAAAACATTTTATTGATATTTTCAATCATCATTTTGACTTTTTGCAGTTCATCGAAACACGTTAAAAATGAGGTAAATTCAGCACTTTCAAAAGTTGAGATTGCGGAGATGGAAGTGTTTCCGAAAGAAGAGCCGACCAGTTTGGATTTGATTGCAACGCTGATGATGGAAGCGAAGGCGCATTATGCGGATGCGTTGATTGCGCTTCATTTTTCAGATAGCTCAGCGGCGGTGTATGAGTTTGAAAAAACGTTTCAATTGCTCCTCGAAATCAGCGAGTTTGAACTGACCAGTTTGGATGCTTCTGAGGATTTTCAGCAGTTGACAGAGACGATTGTTACCGAATATTCAGAATCATTTCAAGATTCTGTATTTGCAAATTTCGATTTTCAATCTGCAGATTTGTTGAATCAAATTCCTTCGCTGGAAACGGAGGATGATTTTAGCGATGTTGGGGGAATTGTTGTTGTGGACGATCGCGAAGGACACGTTCCGATAATCATCAATAAGCGTGTTCAGCGAGCGATGGATTATTTTCAAAATAAAGCGCATCGTGATTTCCAAATATGGTTGGATCGTTCTGGGATTTACAAAGAGATGATGCAAGAAAAATTATCATCGGAAAATGTGCCCGAAGAATTGTTTTATTTAGCATTAATCGAAAGCGGATTGAATCCTCGAGCCTATTCGTATGCTCATGCGGCGGGACCGTGGCAGTTTATTTCCGCGACTGGGAAAAGATATGGATTGGATCGAAATTATTGGGTTGATGAGCGTTATGATCCTGAATTGTCAACAGTTGCCGCTGCACGTTATCTGAAAGATTTATTTGAGGAATTCGATGATTGGTATCTTGCTTTGGCTTCCTACAATGCGGGCGAGGGACGAATCCGGCGCGCGATTAGGAGAGAAAAAACGCATGATTTTTGGATGTTGCGTTCACTGCCAAAGCAGACACGAAATTATGTTCCGACATATTTAGCCGCTGTTGTCATCGCGCTGGATCCGGAGAAATATGGATTTGAAATCCCTCAGAAGAAAGCATGGAATTATGACAGATTTGAGACGCAGGCGAGTTATGATATTGCTCAACTTGCACAAAGTTTGAAATTGACGACCAAAGAGTTCAAAGCGATGAATCCTGCGCTGCGACGCTGGACGACACCACCAAAATCCTATTCTTTACGAATTCCAAGTGGAAGTATTATGCAGTTGGAGAAGAAATTAGAATCGATCGAGAAACAGGCGGTGGCGGATGTGCAGTATTATCGAGTGCGTCTCGGTGATTCGATCTCACGAATTGCCACAAAATTCGGCACTTCGCAGCGTTCAATTGTTCGCATAAACAATCTTCGGAATCCAAATAGAATTCGAGTTGGGCAGAAATTGGTTATACCAGTTCCTGGCGTAATTTCTCAGCCGACGACGGCACAGAGTTCATCGAAAAATCGCCAAATTTATGTGGTCAAAAAAGGGGATACGTTGTCTGAAATTGCCCAAAAACATAGAACTTCAGTTTCCAATATTCGAAGATGGAACAATATACGCTACGGTGCATATATTTATCCCGGGCAAAAATTATCTGTTATTTCGCTACAAAAGCAAAATCCACAGGCAGATGGAAAAGATTATTTCGTTCATGTTGTTCGGCGTGGCGATACACTTTGGGATATTTCCAGAACATACAATGTTCCACTTTGGAAGTTGAAAAAATGGAATCAACAGTTTGCCAGTGGGCGATTGATGCCTGGCGATAATTTGAAAATTTACAAGGAAGGTTC
>JADHUZ010000068.1 GCA_016784265.1 Fidelibacterota bacterium | reverse complement strand
AATTATTGGTTTGATGTCATTTTTGCCATCGGCGAACCAACACATCCAATATGCGCAAAATTTTAACCAAATTCAGAAACAATACCAAATGTTCGGTCAGCAAGCACCACCACCCAACATTCTGAGCCAAATCTGGCAAGGTGTTTTGGGAATGATGTTCACAATGGTACTATTCATAACGCCACTTGTAACGATGCGGCTTTTCACCGAAGAGCGACGCACGGGCACTTTTGAATTGCTCGCCACATCGCCAATTTCGAGTTGGGCAATTGTTTTGGGCAAATTCTTTGCTGGATTTTCGCTCTATCTTTTTTCCATTTTAATCACAGGCGTATTTGCCAGCGTGATTTTATTTTGGGGAAATCCTGATTTCGGTCCCGTTTTGAGCGGATATTTTGGTGTAATTTTGATGGGCGGACTTGCGATGGCAGTCGGCACTTGGATTTCTACACTCACCGACAACCAAGTCATCGCCGCAGTTTTGACATTTTTCGTGATGTTGATGTTGCTTTTCATGGGCTATTTGACCAATTTCATCCCAATCGAATGGTTGCGCGTAACACTCGAATACATTTCGTTTGAAGCACATATTTCGGACTTTTTTCAGGGTGTGATAGACACAAAACATATAGTTTATTTCGTCAGTTTGACATTTTTCGTCCTACTGATGACACAACAATCAATTGAATCAAAACGCTGGAGGGCTTAAAAATGAAAAATCTGAAAAGCATTTTAATTACAATCGGATTCCTCTCATTGGCTGTAGGAATCTATTTTTACACAAATTCGTGGACTTTTTCGACTGCCGCAATTATCGCTGATGTTGTCGGACTTGTGCTCATCGGCTATGTAATTTTTAGTGATTGGAAAGGATTTATAAACACGCTGACGCGGCGTTCGACTCGATATTCAACGAATTCCATTTTGCTTGTGGCGATTACATTTGGCATTTTGATGGTTGTCAATTATTACGCTAATTTTTACAACAAACGCGTAGATACAACGAAAAATCAAATGTTTTCACTTGCCGAACAAACAGTACAAGTTTTGAAATCGCTCGAAGAGGACATTACCGTAACGGGCTTTTTTGAAAATCCCGATGTGATGGCAAACATCCAAAAGCAATTTCAAGATATTTCACCACGAGTGAGTTTCAAAACCATTGACCCAATGGCGAATCCTGAAATTGCACAATTGCGAAGTGTAACCAACGATAAACCAATTATCGTCGAAGCAGGCGAAAACGAAACACGAATTCGACAGCCCGGTGAAGAAGCGTTACTTAATGCGATTATCAAAGTTACAAACAAGGAAAGTAAAACGATTTATTTCACAAAGGGACACGGTGAAAATTCGTTTCGAGGCGATTTTGGACCCGAAAATTCTTACGCCGTTTTGATGACTGCGTTGCAAAAATTGAATTATCGCGCTGGCGAATGGGATTTACTTACTGATGACGCACCGATGGCTGGTTCGATTGTCGTTGTCGCAGGTCCAGAAAAGGAATTTTTTCCAGAAGAAATCGCGAATCTAAGCGAATTTGTGGACAATGGTGGAAATCTTGTTTATTTTCATGAGCCAGACACGGATTCTGAAAAAATCACGAAATTCCTCGAAGAAAAACTTGGCGTGATTGTAAATGACGATGTGGTTTTGGATCGTTCAAGTAAATTAGTTTTGGGGCAAGGCGGGTTGCAACAGCAGATGCAAGCATCCGCATCGCCTTCGGCAAAATCGTATGGGCAGCACGCAATTACGGAAAAATTTCGATATTCAACTGTGTACCCAACTGCAAGTTCACTTTCGCAAGCCGAAAAAATCGATTACACATTAACCGATTTGGTTTTGACTGGAAAAACAAGTTGGGGTGAAACCGACATTGCTGGATTCAAACAAGGCAAAGCAAGTTATGAAGACGATGCTCCGGGTCCGAAAACGCTTGCAATCGCAGGTGAAAAAACTGGCGAAAAACAATCGAAAATTATCGTGTTTGGCGACTCGGATTTTTGTGCGGATAAATTTGTCGAAAGTGCTGGAAACAAAGATTTTATCCTCAATTCGATTGCGTGGCTTGCGGGCAATGAAGAGCAAATTTCTATCCGTCCAAAACAAATGGGCGAATCGCGATTGCAACCAAATGCACCAGTTCGTGCAGCAATTTATTTACCTGTTTTTCTCATTGCCGCAATTGGAATTTTTGTGTTTATTCGGAGGCGATGATGAATTTCAAAAAGACACTTGCATTGCTCGCCGTTTTGGTAATTTTCGGGATTTTTGCTGTAATAAAAGTTGGCGTTGAAAAGGAAAAATCAGACCAAAAAGCGATGGAAGGAAAATTTTTTCCATATAAATTTGGCGATGTTGTTGGAATGGATTTGACAAATTCTGATGTAAATATTCAATTCCAAAAAAACGCAAGCGGCGAGTGGCGGATTATAAAACCGGTTATGACACGCGCTGAATATCAAGCAACTTCTCTTTTGGTTAAAACGCTGACAGATTTGGAAATTACACGGGAATTCGATATTTCTAAAGAACTTCAGCCGGCGGCATTCGGGTTGGAACCGCCTGAATACCAACTTACAATCGAAACTACTTTCGCAGACACAGTGCTCTCACAAACGCTGCTTTTCGGAAAAGTTGAAACGTTCAACTCTGAATCAATCTATGCAATGATTGAAAACGACTCATCGATTGTGCTGGTAGACAAGGGAATCGAAAACGAATTAAAAAAATCCGTTTACGATTACCGCGATAAAGATATCGTGCATGCTAACAAGAACACAATTCAAAAAATCACGATCCAGAACGACGAAACCATTGTGCTTGAAAAATCTGGCGACGATTGGATGATGACCGCTCCGGTAAATACCCGTGGCAATCTTGGAAAAATCACATCATTGCTGAACACAATTACTGGCGGTTTCACGAGTGAATTTATCGAAGATAATCCAGAAAATCTCGAGAAATATGGCTTGAACCCGCCGAGGAAAACGATCACATTCACGCAAAGAACTAAAGGTGAGGTTTCTCTTTTTATCGGAAAAACTCTTCCCGGTGAAGATGGAAAATATTACGCCAAAGAAAGTTTATCGCCAGCCATATTTATCACGGACAACATTATTCTCAAAGCAATCAACGCGCCCATTAGCGATTATTACGACAAGAAAGTTTTGGATTTTGATGAAGAAATGATGGACGAATTGAAAATTCATTTTGCCATAGAACCGAAACTGGATATGAGCGCATCCAAAGATGAGAAAGGCAACTGGGCGGTTACTTTGAACGATAGCACAATCAATGATAAATCTGAAAAAATAGAGCAACTCATCCGAACTTTGAAGAATTTATCTTGGCGAGAACTTGCTAAAACCGATAATTCAGAAAAAGAAAAATACGGTTTGGATAATCCTCACACCACCGTAGAAATTCTGAAAAACGGAGAAATGATTGAATCGTTAATTGCGGGAAAAATTGAGGATGATGATACATTTGTAACTGGATCTAACACAAATTGGATCGTGAAAGTTACAAACATTAATGTGAGTTCACTTCGGAGAAATATCGAGGGCATATCTACAAAATAATTATTTGAAAATCAAAAACTCTGATTTTGCTCCTTTTTTTGAGGATTCTGCTTCTAAAAGCACCAACAATGCCTTTATTTGAAGCACCTATTGCTTCTTTTTGAACCAAAATCGCGACTTTTTTGAGCAACTTTTTCGCTTTTTGAACCAAAAACCTCCCTTTTAACTCCGTTCATCTCCAAATGAAGTACCTAACTCTCCCTTTTTGCTCCGTCAATCTCCAAATGAAGTACCTAACTCTGCCATTTAACTCCGTTCATCTCCAAATGAAGTACCTAACTCTCCCTTTTAACTCCGCCAATCTCTAAATGAAGTACCTAACTCTCCCTTTTAACTCCGTTAATCTCTTTTTGAGGTACTATGGGGTACTTCCGAGGTGGGTGCACCCCCTTCCGAAGTACCCCCCCCGACCATTACGAACGGAAAATTTGCGTGAATTTATCGCAACAGATTAAACAAAACTTGTCAACCTTACAAACTTTATAAAACTAAACATTTCGACTTCGCTCAATGACAGCATTTTAGCATTTCACTAATTCTATCACAAACTTCTGTTGGTCCGAAATACTGAACCGGTCCCGGATAAATATAATAATTACCGTTTGCCCATTTTTCGCGATTTTTAACAAATTTTACAAATGGCACACTATCGAGTTCGGTAAGTGCTTTTGCGATGACGGGTTTTTCGCTTCCGTGTCGGCGTTCGATATTCATCATCATCGGAATTGGAACACCGCCAACTTGCCACTCCAAAACTGGTTTTGCTAAATTTCGCACCGCCGCCATATAGCCCGTTTGTTTTGCACAAATCAAAGCCGATGCTGTAAATCCCAAATTGTATGTGTAATTTGCATCAAAATTGGATGGAAACACGGAGCGACCTTCATAGCCAAAAAAATGCGACTGCGTTTTGAATTTTCCAGAAAATCCATTAGATTTCAATTTCGTATTCACCATTTCAATAAGCAATTTCTCTGTCTCAATCAACGAAACTTGGACATTTCCGTGCGGATCGCGGTCGTTCACTAATTGCTTTTGAATCAAATTTGGCAAGGATTTGTAGAGTTTTTGCGAATCTGTTTTTAGTCGTTGTGCGATAAATTCTGTTTTTTCATCTAAATTTTCGCGATTGTTAAATTCTTGGGCTTCATCGGCAATTAAATCGTTCATTTCTGCAATCATCATTTTGAATTCGGGAATAAATTCGACCAATCCTTCTGGAATGAGTGCGACTCCAAAATTCTCACCATTTTGTGCTCGATTTTTGACAATTTCTGCAATTTCTTCGATTATTTGTCCAAGCGTTTTGCGTTTTTCTGCCACTTCTTCGGAAATAATCGCGATATTTGGTTGCGTTTGTAATGCGCATTCGAGCGTGATATGCGATGCTGAGCGTCCCATCAAACGAATAAAATGCCAGTATTTCTTCGCCGAAAATACATCGCGCATAATGTTGCCAATCAACCCAGAATACACTTTGCAAGCCGTGTCAAACCCGAACGAAATTTCGATTTGCTCGTTTTTCAAATCGCCGTCAATCGTCTTCGGAACACCGATAACTTGAATTGGAATACCATTTTGCGCATAAAATTCTGCAAGCAATGAGGCATTCGTGTTGGAATCATCGCCGCCAATTATCACAAGTGCAGAAATATTTAGTTTTTCACAATGCTCTGCGACTTTGTGAAATTGATTTTCATCTTCCAATTTTGTTCTGCCCGAGCCGATGATATCGAATCCGCCCGTGTTGCGATACGGCACAAGAAATTCTTCTGTAATTTCCACAAAATCGCCCTCGATGAGTCCATCGGGACCACCCAAAAATCCAAATAATTTAGAATTTACGTCCAGCGATTGGAGTCCATCAAACAGACCTGCAATAACATTGTGCCCACCCGGCGCTTGTCCACCAGAAAGAATCACACCGACATTGATTGCATTTTGCGGTTGTTCGTCCGTTTCGATTTCCATTTCCAAAATTGGACTTCCATAAGTTTTTGGAAACAGTGTTTTGATTTTGGCAGAATCGCCAGCAGAAGTTGTCGGTTTGCCTTCGATGATTTTTACTGACGCGCCATTTTGCAATGCAGGAGCCAATTGTGGTTGATAGTTTAATCTTGCTTTTTGTAATTCTGAAATTGTCATACAGCCCCTAAATTTTGTTGTTTTGTTTCTGTCCATCGTCCCATTGCCGCAAATTTTTCTTCCCGCTGACGAACAAGTGTTTCGCTATCTATTTTCTTAAGTTCTGTAAGTTGTTGTGAAATGACTTTTCGTAAAATTTTCGCCGCACTGTTCCAATCTGAGTGTGCTCCACCAAGCGGTTCTGGAATAATTTCATCCGCAATTTTCATTTCGAGTAAATCGCGTGCTGTCACTTTCATTGCTTCTGCCGCTTCTGGTGCTCGTGACGCATCGCGGAACAAAATAGAAGCGCAACCTTCTGGCGAAATCACGGAATACCATGTATTTTCAAGGAGCAAAATTCTATCTCCGACACCAATTCCCAACGCACCTCCGCTCGCACCTTCGCCAATCACGATGCAAACAATTGGAACGCGCAATTTTGCCATTTCGAATAAATTTCGTGCAATCGCTTCGCCCTGTCCGCGTTCTTCCGCACCGAGCCCAGGATATGCTCCCGGCGTGTCAATTAGCGTTACAACTGGCTTGCCGAATTTTTCTGCCAATTTCATCAAACGCAAGGCTTTGCGATAGCCTTCGGGGTTTGGCATTCCGAAATTTCGGTGCACTTTTTCCTTCGTCGAGCGACCTTTTTGCTGACCAATCAGCATAAACGAATGTTGCCCCATTTCTACAAGTCCACCAACAATTGCGTGGTCGTCTTTGAATCGACGATCACCGTGCAAATCCACAAAACTATCCGCAATTCGCTCGATATAATCCAGCGTGTAGGGGCGGTCGGGATGACGTGCCAAAAGCACTCGCTGCCAACGCGTCAAATTTGAATAAATTTTCTGTACCAATTCAGAGCGTTTTGATTGCATTTCCGCGATTTTATCCGTCATATCCAAGCCCTGCGACAAACCAATTGTTCGCAATTCTTCAATTTGCGCATCCAAATCCGCAATTGGTTGTTCAAAGTCTAAAATTGTTTTTGCCAAAAATTGCTCCCTTTAATTCACTATTTTTTATCATAATTTGCGAGCAACAATGCCAATTGCGCCCCTACCCAAACGGACAACCGTTTCGGCAACGAAAAATGCTTTTTTGCGAAAATTGCCATCGAATGATAAAATTCCACTTTGGCGCGTTTGGGGTTGGTTTCCGCTGATTTGCCTTTGTGATGAATTACAATCGCATCGGCGCAATAAAAATTTTCCAATCCTGCTTTTTCACTGCGAAAACACAAATCCAAATCTTCGCCATACAGAAAAAAATCTTCATCCCAACCATCAAGTTTTTCCAAATTTTTCCGCGAAATAAGCAAGCACGAACCACTGACGGCTTGAATTTTATGCGTTTCGTTTTCTGAAAATTC
>JADHUZ010000067.1 GCA_016784265.1 Fidelibacterota bacterium | reverse complement strand
TCTCAATTGATCCGGAAACAGGCTATGCGGGATTCACGGATTTTGCATTCACGAACGAAACTGTGGATTACGGAACTGGAACTGGTGAGACATTCGCATGGGATTTCGGTGATGGGAATTCTTCCGTAGAAGAAAATCCGACACATCTTTATGCTGCTGATGGAACTTACACTGTAACTTTTACAGTAACAACGACGCACGGCAGTAATTCCGTAACACAGGATTTGGAAGTGTTGGCAACCGAATTACCTGATTTGCAATTTTCAGTTGACCCAGCAACGGGCTATGCGGGATTCACGGATTTTGCATTCACAAACGCAACTGTGGATTACGGAACTGGAACTGATGCAACATTCGCATGGGATTTCGGTGATGGAGAAAGTTCAGATTTAGAAAATCCGACACATCTTTACGCTGTTGCCGGAACTTACACAGTAACTTTTACAGTAACAACGACGCACGGCAGTAATTCCGTAACACAGGATTTGGAAGTGTTGGAACCTGTCGCGCCAACAGCATCATTCACGGCGGATCCAACTTTGGGATATTTACCGTTAGAAGTAACTTTCACTAACACTTCAGATCTTGGAACAGGTGAATTAGTGTCCTATCTCTGGGATTTTGGAAACGGTGATATTTCCGCAGAAGAAAATCCAGTTTATACATATACATATACTGGAGACTTCCTTGCTTCTTTAACAGTTACAACAACGCACGGCGACAACACTTCGGGTTTTGTAACAATCACCGCAGAGGAATTGCTCAACGTTACAATCGATCTCGCTCAAAATTGGCAGTGGATTTCTTTAAACATCCTGCCGGTTGAACCAGCAATAGACGCAATCTTCGGTGGGAACGCCGATCTCGGTATGGTGATTGACGGAAGCGGTAATCTCTATATCCCGCCCGAAACAAACGAAATTGGCGATTGGGACATTTATTCAGGCTACGCAGTTGGAATGCGTGGTACCGGCCAAATTTCGGTTGACGGCGAATATCTCGATCCTGCGACTCCAATTGATATAGTGTCAGGTTGGAATTTCGTTAGTTATTTCCCAAATCAGGCAATCAATGTTGATGAAGCTCTTGCTACAATTGACGGTGAGGATCTTGCCATCGTAAAAAGCGACGACGGATATTATTATGTGCCAAGTTTAGGCATTAATTCTCTGGGAATCATGGAGCCGACGAAAGGATATAAAATCGGATATTGGGCAGATGCAACGCTGGTTTATCCAGAATCTCCTGTAGCAAAATTAACACAACAAACGATTGTCACGGAACCAGTTCATTTTCAAATGGACCGGCGCTATGGCGATTCGCATGCTGTATTGATTTTAACAGAGAATTTGAATAATCTTTCCCTAGAAATTGGCGATGAAATCGGATTGTTTTCCGACAATATGTGTGTCGGAGCCTCCGTGTACGAAGGAGAAGAATATACGGCAGTCGCCGCGTGGAAATCAGAGAATGGAGACGCTGGCTATCATGACGGTGAAAAAATCAGCGTTAAGGTGTTCTCCGGCGGAAATGAAATCGAAATTGCAACAGCCGAATCGGCATATTTTGGAGAAGGATTTTTCTCCGTTGTCGAGTTAACTTCTGCGATAATTGTTTCGGATTTCGCTTTGCACGGGAATTATCCGAATCCATTTAATCCATCTACGAAAATCGTTTTTGATGTTTCTGCAACCGCAGATATTGATTTAACTATTTACAATATCATCGGTCAAGAAGTCCGTAGCTTGCAAAATGGACAACTCGATCATGGTTCGTATCAAATCACTTGGGATGGACTGGACAATTCTGGAAATATGGTTTCCAGTGGCGTTTATTTTTATCGCATGACTTGGACAACTGAAGAAATTTCCGGACAAGAAACGCAAAAAATGGTGTTGTTGCGATAAACTGTATTTGAAGACGGGGTGGGAATTTTCCCTTCCCGTCTTCCTTTTTAAAAATAAAAAGGGAAATGACTAAATGAAACGTATTCTAATAATCGAGGATGATCACGATATTCAAGATCTTGTTACTTTGCACTTGCGTGATCTTCATTATCAAGTTGAAAATGCATTTGACGGAGAATCCGGATTAGAAAAGGCGATGAACGAATCATTTGACCTGATTATTATTGATATTGGGCTACCGGGAGAATTAAACGGTTTTGATGTCTGCAAAGCAGTACGAGCAGAGAATCTACGCATTCCAATTTTTATGTTGACCGCAAGGGCAGAAGAAATTGACAGGATTCTTGGGCTGGAAATCGGAGCTGATGATTATATTACGAAACCATTCAGCGTTCGTGAACTTGTCGCACGCGTAAAGGCGATGTTCCGGCGAACAAATATTGTCATCGAAAATGAAAAAAACAAGGAAAGCGAAACGATTCTTCATGCCAGCAATATCAGAGCTGACTTGCTAAAACGCGAGGCACAAGTCGGCGATGAGACAATAGAACTCACTACTAAAGAATTTGATCTTTTAGCTTTTCTAATGTCTAAACCAGGTGTTGCTTTTACAAGAATGCAATTGCTCGATAAAGTTTGGGGATATCAATTCGAAGGCTACGATCACACGGTTCATTCACATATTAACAGGCTTCGTAAAAAAATCGAAGAAAATCCCAGCAAACCGAAATATATCATGACCGTTCGGGGAATCGGATATAAATTCGCGGAAGAATAATGTCCCGAAAGATTTTTGGAGGAATGCCGCGGAATAGTTTATTCTGGAAATTACTCCTCGCTGTTTCAGCACTGATTATTGTTTCCCTCGTCATCCAAATTATGGCGGGAATGTATTTTGGCTCATTGCACGACCAAAAGTCTTTTTATTCCCTTGTGCAAGACGAAGTAGATGCACGCAACGAGAAATTCAGCCCACTTTTAGCCAAAAAAGATACTACCGCACTCAAACAGGCAATAAGTCAGGAGTTGGAAGTTTATCAACACAACATTTTTGAAATTTTTGACGAAAACGATGCGCTGATTCTGCGATATCCACAAATTCAAAATGACAGTCTTCAAACAACAGCAAAGGATATTCGTTTTTATATGGGATGGGTAAAAAGCCCATGGAAACAATTTCTCACCCAACTACAACGAGAGCTAACAAGAAAAGAGCAGAAAATGCTGGAAATTTATTCCGCAGGAAAACTCATTTACAACGACAATCTTGTGGGATATTTTTCTATTCGGGATAATTTCCCCGAAAGGGCGCCGTTTGTGTTAGATATTACGTGGCAGGGATTGATGTTTTCATTGGTTGTAACGCTTCTTTTTGCGATCCCGATGTTTTTATTGTTCTGGGGACGAATTAAAAGCCTGATTAATGTCATTCGCAAATATCGCGAAGGAAATCTGGAAACAAGATTTACGGAAAAATCTAAAGATGAAATTGGAATGGTTGGATTGGCATTCAATAAAATGGCCGCACAAATTGAAGAAAATATCGCAACCATAAAACGATATGATATGCAAAGACGGGAATTTACGGCAAATGTCTCTCACGATTTGAGAACACCGCTGACAAGCATCATCGGATATGTTGAAACTCTTCTGATGAAATGGAAAAACGCAGATCCCGAATGTATACGATACTTGGAAACAATTAACACAAATGCCTCCTTCATGAGTAATATGATCGCCGATTTAACTGAACTTTCCAAACTGGAAAACAGGCAAATAGAGATGCGCTTTGAACCGCATCAATTTGATGATATTGTTGGTGATATTGTAATGGGATTTGCGTCACTTATAAATAATAAAAACATTCAATTGACTTTCGATTGTCCAGATGAAATGGAAACTGTTCTTTTGGATAAACATCAAATTGAACGGGTTGTTCAGAATTTGTACAAAAATGCAATCAAATTTACACCACAAAACGGAGCAATTGCAATCGAAATAACAGAAACATCCGAAAATGTGGTTTTTTCAATTTTGGATAATGGTCCCGGCATCGATCCTAAATATCTTGAAAAAGTCTTTGATCGTTTTTTCCGCACCAAAGAATCAAAAAAGAAATTTGAAGGAACCGGATTGGGATTGGCAATCGCCAAGGAAATCGTTCACAACCATAATGGCAACATTCATGCGGAAAGCGAAGTAGGAAAAGGCGCAAAATTCTGGTTCGAAATTCCCAGAAATCGCCCGAATAATCTATCCTAAAAATTTCAAAATTATCTTTGCAAGTTTAGGCTGAAGCAAATATCCATAAGATTTATGCGTATTGATTTTTCCTCTGCGATTTCGATATGGATTGAACAAACCTCGATAATCGCGAAAGTCTTGTAATAAATTCATTTTTTTCATAGACTGAAAATCGTCAACGAGGGTTTGATCGTGGCAAACGATATCTCCCAGCGCGGCAAAATTTACCCAATTGGAAATATTCGTCGGAAGCCCATTGCTTTTTTTGTAACCGTACCGTTTTCCAAGCATCAAATCTTGGATAATCGGATCGCCAAGTGGCGAGCCGATTGTAACAAACAAATTGATTTTTTTATCGTGGAAGCTTTTGAAACTTCGATGGTGCGAAAATCGCCAAAGAACATCATAGGCGACAAACGAACCCATGCTATGTGCAATAATTGCAATATTTTTACCATCGTTCAATGCTTTTTGCAACGGTATTTCTAAAGATTTACGGATTTTCTCAGCAGTAAATTGATCGTCAGAATATAGATTCATTTCAACAAGCCGTTGTTTTACGACATCGTCCTTGACCGAAAGAATATTCGCAATCATGTCCACAGTATCCAATCCCTTATCCAACCAAAAATCGAAAAACTTATCTTTCACACTCGGCACATGAAATTGATCACCTTTTTCTTTTCGTAATCGAATAACTGTTTCGATTGGTTTCTCAAGTTCTTCTGGATTATCTTCGATGTGATTCGGAATTTCATTTGCCCAATATGCCATCTCAAATAACTGCGGTTCGCTCTCTAAAATTTCGGCAAATTTAGATTCAGAGCATCTGATATTTTCAACCAAGCATCGTTTCCAAAATCGGAATAAATCCCGTTTGGGCGGTTTTGTTGCAAGTCCGTGAATAAAAATGATTTTATGGCCGGATAAATCCACGAATTATGCGATCATTGGCCAATAAATCATAGCCACAAAAAGCAACACAACGAACGACATCACGCCGACAAACACACCTGCTTTGATAAAATCTTTTGCGCGCAGATAACCGCTGGAATAGACGATCATACACGCCGGTGCCGCAACAGCCGTAAAAAAAGCAAAAGATGATGATATCGCGGTTAGAAAACCAATGACAAGTTGATCGGCGCCAAAATTCAGCGTAACTGGTGCAACAACGGCAACCGTGGCACTTGCGCTCATCATATTGGCAAAAACCGTCGTCATTACAATCACCATGCCATAGCGAGCCAATTGAAACTGTTCCATGAAATTCCCAGTTACCCCGAGAATTTGATTGGCAATCCACTCGCCAGTGCCCGCCTCTTTCATCTGAATTCCCAACAGAATGGCGGATCCGAACATCAAAATAACACCCCAATTTAATTTACGGCTGATTTCTTCCCACTCAACGACACCAAAAATGACATACAAAAACGCTCCAAAAATTGCAATCATTCCAAGTCCGAATTCTTCGCTAAATAAAATCCATCCCAAAAAAACAATGCCCAGCACCAACAGAGTTAGTGTTTCTTTGCCTGAAATATCGCCACGACGGCGAACCTGAATTTTTAATTTTCTAATAGAAGAATCCAACTGTTTCAACTCCGGCGTAAAAACCCGATTTAATATCCACGCGAGCAGTGGAATTTGAATCAATACAACAGGAAAAGCCCATTTCATCCATTCAAGATAACCCACTCGATCCAGCCCGAATTCAATCCAATAGTTGATCATAATTGGATTTCGCGCTCCACCCGAGGGCGTTCCAACAGAGCCAATTGTGCTCCCGTAAGCAATGGAAAACAAAAGCAAAGCGGTTAATTTGGAATTTTCTGCAGGATCATCGGTAAGATTACGAATCAAAATCAAGCAAGTCGGTAGCATCAAAGCGGCAACCGTATGCTCTCCTAAAAAAGCAGAAAGAAGAGCCGAGACAGTAACAAAACCGAGCGAAATGGTTCTGGTTTTTCCGCCAGTGAGCCATAAAATAGCCAGCGCCAAACGAGAATCAAATCCTTGACTGGTCAGAGCCACCGCGATCATAAGAGAGCCCATGATAAAGAACACAGCATCGTTCATATACGCGTGGGCTATTTCTTCGCTTGAACCAATCCCGAGCACAACCATCGAAAAAATAATAAATAACGCAAGTGCCGGCAAAGTAATCGCTTCTGTAACAATTGATACGATTACAATAAAAGCTATCAACAGGACTCGATAGCCATTGGCAGAAAGTGATTCCGGGCTATCGAACAAAAGTGCCACGCACGCAATTACCAAAGAAATAAGGAACCATCGTTTCTGAAATACCCAGAGAAGAATTGAGCGAATGACTCCAGAAAAATTCATTCTATCGAACCAAAAGGATGGGACATTGGGCTTTAATAACAGTATCGCCAGGTTTTGTTCCGCGGAAAAATTTTCTCCATTCGCTTGATGAGTGGGAAACACCCATGATAATCAGATGGTCATCTCCTGCAACTTTTGCAATTTCTGTTGCAGGATCTCCAACTTTCCGAAGCATTTTATGCGAAATGTTTTTACCAGAAAAATATAAATCAGCCATCTCAGCTGCGCTGGAATATCCGGGACCAAAATATTCTTTTTTGCTCACTGTGAGTGCATCAATTCCCATACCAAACCGTTGAGCAACCAGACTCCCAAACATGACGGCATGTTGTGTGCCGGCAGAGTCATCTACAGGAATTAATATTCGATAGGATTTGTCGTGTTGATAATTTTTCGCAAAAAAGATATTGGAATCTACAAACTGAATCAATTTGTTTGTAACAGATTTTTTCACACCGCCGCCAACTACGGTAAGAAAATATGAATTGATTTGGGTTTCTTTGTGAATCTCTGCAAAGGTTTCACCTTCTCGCAATAAAAGTTCAATCTTTCCGTTGCGTGCGCCAGGGACAATCGCCAGAATTCTTCCCGATTCCACAATCGTGTGCGCCGGATCC
>JADHUZ010000066.1 GCA_016784265.1 Fidelibacterota bacterium | reverse complement strand
CTAACAAGCCCGTTCGAGTGCGCACGCGACCGCCGTCATTTTTGCATTATGCGATTTTCCCGGAAATTATGAAAGGTGCGATGATTGCGGATATTGTTGCAGTTTTGGGAAGTTTGAATATCATCGCAGGGGAGTTAGACAGATGAGTTTTTTTACTGAAGAAAATCAAAAACGAGCAGAAAATATTTTCTCGCAATATCCCGATAAACGTTCGTGTGCGTTACCGCTCTTGCATTTGGCGCAATCGCAAGAAGGATATTTGAGCAACGAAACAATTGAAAAAGTAGCGGAAATGTGCGAAATCGAACCATCGGAAATGATGGATACGGCTTCGTTTTACACGATGTTTTTCCGCAAGCCGATGGGGAAATATCGGATTCAAGTTTGCCAGACGCTTTCGTGCAGTTTGGCGGGAGCAGACAAAGTGGTGGATCATTTTGCAAAAAAATTGAAAATCCAACCCGGCGAAACGACAAAAGACGGTAAATTTTCATTGCTCAAAGTCGAATGTCTTGGTTCGTGCGGAACGGGACCTGTCGTTCAACTCAACGATGATTATATCGAAGGCAAAACGATTGAAGAATTGGACAGGACGATTGATGATCTGTGATTTGCGAAAATGAAATCTACCATTCAGGCGCGTCGCTGAAGGATTTGGGCAAAAAAGTTTCCGCTTTTTCAAAATTTGATATGAGCGGATTTGAATTATTGAAAGAATTGCGATGAAGAGAGAATGAAATTATGACAAAAATGCTAACACAATTTATTGAGCAAGAAAATTGTCACACGCTGGATTTTTATCTAAAAAACGGCGGTTACAATCAAGCGAAACGGGCAATTTTGGAAATGTCCGCTGACGAGATTATCGAGATTGCAAAGCAATCGAATTTGCGTGGGCGCGGTGGCGCTGGATTTCCGGCTGGAATGAAATGGAGTTTCATTCCGCGCGATATTGACAAACCGAAATATCTTATTTCCAATGCGGATGAAGGCGAGCCGGGAACATTCAAAGATCGCGTGTTGCTCTCGAAAAATCCGCATCAAATGTTTGATGGAATGATTATCGCGGCGAAGGCGATTGATTGCCATTTGGCGTTTGTTTATATTCGCGGCGAATTCAAAAAAGAAGCCGAAATTTTAGAAAATGCAATTGCCGAAGCGAAAGAAAAAAACATTCTTGGAAAAAGGATTTTCGGTTCGGATTTTGATTTTGACATCGTCGTGCATCGTGGCGCGGGTGCATACATTTGTGGCGAGGAAACGGCGTTGATAGAATCCATCGAAGGCAAACGCGGTCAGCCCAGAATCAAGCCACCATTTCCGGCAATCGAGGGTTATTTGCAATGTCCGACAGTTGTGAATAATGTGGAAACTTTTGCCGCATTGCCGCCAATTTTTGAGAATGGTGCACAATGGTTCGTGGATTTGGGTGTGGAAAATTCGGCTGGCACGAAATTATTTTCGATTTCAGGGCATGTGAAAAATCCGGGCGTTTTTGAAGTTCCGATGGGTACGCCGTTGCACGATTTGATATACAACGACGAATTTTGTGGCGGAATGAAAGACGATATCCCGCTGAAATCTGTCATTCCGGGTGGGAGTTCATCACCGATTTTGACAGCAAAGGAAATCGATGGGCTGACGATGGATTATGATGCGATTCAAAAAGCCGGCTCAATGCTCGGAAGTGGCGCTGTGATTGTGATGAACGAAACCACAGATATGGTGCAAGTTTGCTATAATTTGGCACGATTTTATGCACACGAAAGTTGCGGTCAATGCACACCATGTCGAGAAGGAACGGCGTGGCTGATTAAAATTTTGAAGCGATTTACTTCTGGCGGTGCACGACAGGAAGACATTGAACTGTTGCTCGATATTACGGACAATATCGGTGGATTGGTGGATTTCTCGCAAGGTAGTTTTGGAAAAACAATTTGTCCATTTGGTGAGGCAGTTTCGTGGCCTGTGCGTGCATTAGTGGAGAAATTTTTGCCTGAATTTGAAAAAAGGGTGCAGGAAAAATGAAATTCAATACATTACAAGGGACAAGACAAAAAATGGAACAAAACAAATGAAATTAGATAGAAAAAATTCCGGCATAATGCACACTGAAACCTGTCCTCTTAGAGAAAGGATTTCATAATGGCACTTATTTTGATGGATGGAAAAGAAATTCAGATTGAAAATGGTGCAACTGTACTTTCGGCGGCATATCGAAATGGAATTGAAATTCCGCATTATTGTTTTCATCCTGCGATGAAAATAGTTGGCAGTTGTCGAATGTGTTTAGTGGAAATTGACGGAATGCCGAAGTTGCAAACTTCATGTTCAACGAAAATCGGTGAAGCACTGCCAAATCGGAAAATCGATGGAAAATACGATATGGTGATTCAGACGCAATCAGAAAAAGTGAAAAAAGCACGCAAAACGACGCTCGAATTTTTGCTTTTGAATCATCCACTTGATTGTCCAGTTTGCGACCAAGCCGGCGAGTGTTTTTTGCAAGATTATACTTACGAATATGGCAGTTCGCACAGCCGATTTATCGAAGAAAAACTAGTGCGCCCGAAAGAAGATTTCGGTAGCGGAATTCAGCACGACCCAAATCGTTGCATCATGTGCACGCGATGCATTCGATTCACTCGCGAGGTTTCGGGCACCAAAGAATTGCATAAAATTGAGCGCGGGAATCACAACAAAATTGGCATTTTTGAAGACAAACCACTTGACAATCCGCTTGCAGGAAATGTAACGGATGTTTGTCCAGTTGGTGCGATGTTGCCAAAAGATTCGCTTCACAAAGAGCGCGTTTGGAATTACGATGTTGCCGAAACAGTTTGCGGTGTTTGTGCGCGCGGATGCAACACGAATGTTTCGTATCGCGAAAATCAAATTTTCCGTATCACACCGCGCAGAAATATGGATATCAACGATTGGTGGATGTGCGACAGAGGACGATATTTTCATCACGAATTCGAGACAAAAAATCGCATCGAAACACCAAAATGTCGCCAAAATAGCGAGTTAATCTCAGTCAGTTGGGAAGGTGTTTTTAATTTTGTTCGTGAGGATTTTGCAAGAGTTCGCAAGGAACAAAAAGACAATTTTTCTGTCGGTATTGTCGCATCGCCATTTTTGACAAACGAAGAATTGTTTACACTTTCCGATTTGGCGCATTCGCTCGATGCAACAGTTTATCGGTTTGTAGATACGAAAATTGGCGAAAAACAGGAATTTCCGCAGGGTTTCAAAATCAGCGATGACTTTTCACCAAATTCTGCTGGATTGGATAAAATTTTCACGAACGCCGATGATGTGGCAAATTTGAAAAAGCATAGCGTGTTGTTCGTGCCATCGCTTGTGGCAGGATTTGAATTTTCCGATTCCACCGTTGAGCAAATGAAAAAAGCGAAATTGGTTATCGCAATTCAAGATGAAAAATCAGCAATTTCGGATTTTGCAAATGCGATTTTGCCGGCACAGAATTTTTATGAAAAAACGGGTTCTATTGTGAATGAAGATGGCTGGATTCAACGAATGAATCCAATTGGACAGTCAGAAAAATTCCGTTATAACAATTGGGAAATATTCCTAAAATTGCAAAATTTGCTTGTTGGAAAATCGGCACAATTTTCGTCAGTTTCAGAAGTGTTTTCCAATGTGATAAGAGAAAAATTTGGACTGGAAGCGACTTTTTTTGGATTGAAAAAAGAAGCCATCCAAATGAACGGAGGAAAATAAAATGTTCAATATTTGGATAACATTGATTCAAATTGTTGTCGTTTTCGGTGTAACGATGTTGGGAATAATGGTGTGCATTTATCTCGAACGCCGAGTCAGTGCATTTTTGCAAGACCGTCTCGGACCAAATAGAACGGGTCCAAAGGGGCTTTTGCAACCGATTGCAGACGGTATTAAATTTTTCATGAAAGAGGATATAATTCCGGATTTCGTGATTCGCTGGCTCTATATTTTATCACCGGGAATTTTGATGGCACCGGCACTTCTGGGCATCGCTGTGATTCCATTTGGCAAGCCGTTTGAACTGTTCGGATATACAATTCCGATGCAGATTGCCGATCTCAACATCGGAATTTTATACATTTTGGCGATGACTTCCATCGGTATTTACGGACTCGTTTTGGGCGGCTGGTCGAGCAACAGCAAATATCCGCTTCTCGGCGGCTTGCGTTCGTCAGCACAAATGATTAGTTACGAACTCACTATGGGATTAGCGATTGTCTCCGTTTTGATGGCGACTGGCTCGATGCTGATGAGCGATATTGTCGCTGAGCAAATGCAAAATGGCTGGTTTATCTGGCGACAACCGTTGGCGTTTGTGCTATTTTGGATTGCCATTTTCGCCGAAACAAATCGTTTGCCGTTTGATATGACGGAAGCGGAGCAGGAACTAGTTGGTGGCTATCACACGGAATATTCTTCGATGAAATTTGCGATGTTTTTCATGGGCGAGTATGCAAGTATGATTACCGTTAGTGCGTTGATTACAACACTTTTCTTGGGCGGCTGGGCGGTGCCGTTTGTCAGTTTGGAAACGCTTGATTCGTTCGGAATTTGGGGAACATTGCTTTCGGTGGCATCGTTTGTAGCGAAAACCGGATTTTTTATTTTGGTGTATATTTGGGTGCGCTGGACTTTACCACGATTCCGCTATGATCAATTAATGCGACTCGGCTGGAAAGTTTTATTGCCGATTGCGTTGTTTAACATCGTGCTGACAGGCATTTTGATGGCGGTTTGGAAATGATAATGGTGAATGACGAAATCAGAAATTTTAAATCGAGAATGGAACAATGGGAACAATAATAAAAAAATATGAGCCAAAATGGAGTGACCGATTTTATTTGGTTGCGATTTTGCAGGGAATGATGATTACTTTGAAACATTTTTTTCGCAAAAAAATAACTATCGAATATCCAGATGTGAAACGCCAGCCCAAGCCGGGTTATCGCGGTTTGCATCGTTTAAACAAACACGAAGACGGCAAAATCAAATGTGTGGCGTGCGGAATGTGTGCTTCGGCGTGTCCAGCGGATGCGATTACAGTGATTCCCATCGAATCGCCGTATGAGGAGTCGCGTCCTTCGATTAGCGAAAAATATGCACAGAGTGAAGAACGATTTCCGGGCACATTTGAAATCAATGAGTTGCGGTGTATTTTTTGTGGAATGTGCGAAGAAGCCTGTCCCGAAGCCGCAATCGAATTGACGGAAATCTATGATTTTACTTATCTTGCACGCAAACAAGCGATAATGGATAAAGAATCCTTGCTCGACATTTTCGACAAAACGAAAAACGGAAATTTTTATTTGCAGGAGGCGAAATGAGTGTTTTCTTTTTTTATTTTTTATCGGCGTTGGCGTTGCTTTCGGCTGTGTCGGTGATTTTCCAAAAAAATCCAGTCTATTCGGCACTTTCGCTGATTGTCGTGTTTTTCTCGATTGCTGGATTTTTCCTGATGCAAGGTGCATTTTATCTTGCTGTTTTGGAAATTCTCGTCTACGCAGGCGCAATTATGGTGCTGTTTTTATTTGTCGTAATGTTGCTCAAAACTGGCGAAGATACGATGCTCTATTTACCAAGTGTCGCTAAAATGGGCACAATTTTCGTTTTCATTTCGGTGCTTGCGGGATTGTTTGGCGTTTATTTGAACGAGCATATTTCCTCAAGTTTTGCAGGAAAATTCGGCGTGATGTTTGGACAAGATTTTGAAATGCTCCATGCTGGTGGAGTCGCCGATTTGGGTGGTGCACTTTTTACAAAATATCTATTTCCATTTGAAATTGCATCGGTGCTTTTGCTCGTCGCGATGGTTGGTGCAATTTTCATCACAAAAAGGGAGAAAAAAACATGATCCCACAATTTATCATTATTTCAGTTTTGCTATTTTCGATTGGATTGGTCGGCGTGCTGTTGCGCCGCGATATTCTGATTATTTTGATGAGCACAGAACTGATGCTGAATGCCATCAATTTGCTATTCGTAACTTTTTCACGAATGCACCAGCAAATTGACGGGCAAGTATTCGTCTTTTTTATTATGACACTCGCCGCGGCAGAAGTGGCTGTCGGACTCGCCATCGTCGTGATGGTGTATCGCAGATTGAAAACGACAGATATTACAAAAATGGGGAGGATGAAAGGATAATGAATGTGTTGCACTTAATTTTATTGTTTCCATTTTTAGGATTTTTGGTCAATGGTTTGGTTGGCTCGCGTCTGCCGAAAATCTTGCAAGGATTGATTGCCGCGGGCTCGGTTGCGATTTCGTTTTTCATCGCAGTCGGAGTGTTTTTTGATGTAAAATCAACGGGTGCAGTCGTTGCAGAATCCATCAATTGGTTCAGCGTTGGCAATTTGTCGGTCGAATTTGCCTACCGTGTTGATGCACTTTCCTCGGTGATGTTGCTTGTTGTAACTGGCGTAGGACTGTTGATTCATATCTATTCTATCGGATATATGGCGCACGACAAATCTACGTCTCGCTATTTTTCCTATCTCAATTTATTTATGTTTATGATGCTAAATTTGATTTTGGGTGACAATCTCATCGTCCTTTTTCTCGGCTGGGAAGGTGTGGGACTTTGCTCCTATCTGCTCATTGGATTTTGGTTTACAGATTACGAAAAAGCAATTGCTGGCAAAAAAGCATTTGTCGTCAATCGGATTGGCGATTTTGGACTTGTTCTCGGTGTAATTTTACTTTTTTCGCAATTTGACACGCTTTCCATCAGTGGGATTTTGACAAACCACACAGCGATTACTTTGATGGGCACGGGATTGGCGACGGCGATTGCGCTTTTGCTTTTCGTCGGTGTTACAGGGAAATCAGCACAAATCCCGCTACATGTTTGGTTGCCAGATGCGATGGCTGGTCCAACGCCCGTTTCGGCGTTGATTCACGCAGCAACGATGGTTACGGCTGGTGTGTATTTGATTGCACGAATGAATCCCATTTTTCTCGCTGCACCGTTTGCGATGGAAGTTGTGGCTTGGGTTGGAATAGCGACGATTTTGATGGCGGCACTAATTGCGATGCAACAAAATGACATAAAAAAAGTTCTGGCGTATTCGACCGTTTCTCAGTTGGGATATATGGTGCTTGGTGTTGGCGTTGGTGC
>JADHUZ010000065.1 GCA_016784265.1 Fidelibacterota bacterium | reverse complement strand
GCCGGGAGAAAGTCGTTTGTGCTATATTCGATTGGAATCAAAAGGGATGGTTTTTCATGGTCAGCCGATGGTGATTCGTCGCTATTCGCCTCCAAGAACAATTGCTGGTGGCGTTGTATTGACTTATGAGAAAAGACCACATTCAATGAAAAAGAATCAGTGGTTTCAAGAGTTACGGTTTCTCGCAAAAGATGATTTGGATGAAAAATTAAAAGGTGTATTTTTGGGAAAACATTTTTTAACTCGTGCGGAAATATTTCAAAAACTATCGCAACGAAATTCGGATATTCAGAAAGCGATTGATTACAAAATAAAGTCTGAGAAATTGATTGAAATACAAGTTAGCGGTGGACGTTTTGTCGCGCAAGCAGAGAATTTAAAAATCCTGAAAAATCAACTTGTCAAAGCAGTTGAAGCGTTTCATAAAAACTATCCAATGAAGCCCGGATTGCCGATTGCAGAATTGAGCGGTGAAATGAAACTTTCTCAAAATGAAATTTCGGCAATTCTGGAGATATTAATTGCAGAAAATTTTATCGTCGTTGATGCGCAATTCGTTCGCTGTAAGTCTTTTCAAACGCATGAGTCGCAAACCAAACTTCGTGGCACAGTTTTGCAGATTTTAGTTGAACATAATTTTTCGCCACCGAGCGCAACGGAGATTGCAGATCAATCAGGAAAATCTATTTCTGTAATCAAAGATGTGATTGCTTCGATGGTTCACGAAAAAGAATTGACTCGCATTGATGGAGATGTTGTATTTCCTGCGGTACAATATCAAAAAATATTAAGTTTGTTGAAATCCCATTTTTCAAAACAGGAAACACTAACAGTCAGCCAGTTTCGACAATTATTGAACACATCACGGAAATTTGCGTTACCGATTTTATTGCATTTTGATAAAATTGGCGTGACTAAACGAGATGGCGAATTTAGGATAGCATTGGATTTATGAAAAAGGAACATTCCACGCCACTGATGCGACAATATTCAAAAATCAAGGCTGATTTTCCTGATATGATTTTGCTTTATAGGATGGGAGATTTTTACGAAACATTCAACGAAGATGCGCAAACCATCGCGCGAGTTTTGGATATTACGCTGACATCACGAGCGAATGGTAAAGCCTCAAAAGTTCCGCTGGCTGGATTTCCGCATCATGCGCTGGAGCAGTATATGTCCAAATTGTTATCGGCGGGATTCAAGGTTGCGATATGCGAGCAAGTCGAGGATCCGAAAAAAGCAAAAGGACTTGTCAAGCGAGAGGTTACGGAAGTAATCTCCCCGGGTACTGCCGTTGGTGGAAGTCTTTCGAAAGAGACCAACTATTTGCTTTCGATTTTTCAGGGGAACGGAGAAATTGGATTTGGATTGCTGGATGTATCCACAGGCGAGATGAAAGTGGGGCAGTGTTCTTCCGGAAAATTCCCTGAAATGATTTGTGGTTTGAATATCGCTGAGATATTAATTTCTGAAACTCAAATAAAAATCATGCCGCAATCGCTGAGGAATTTTTCTGGATTAGTATCGGATTTGCCGGAATGGGCATTTGGTTTTGAACAAGCGTTGGAGGATTTGCTTCGACAATTTCAGGTAAAATCGCTAAAAAGTTTTGGCTGCGCCGATCTTCCACTGGCAATCTCAGCCGCTGGTGCGGCATTGCATTACACCAAAAAAATCCAAAAGCGTAGGATGGATCATTTGGTGAGTTTGAATACAATGTCGTTGAAGAATTGGATGGTTTTGGATCAAGATACTCTTCGAAATTTAGAAATATTTCAGCCGATTCGATCTGATCAGAAAAACGCGACACTCTGGAATGTGCTCAACCAAACTGTAACACCACTCGGAGCACGCAGATTGCAAAACTGGATGTTGAAGCCATTGTTGGATGTAAAAGAAATCGCAAAACGACAACGTCTTGTCCGGTCTTTTTTTGAAAATTCTGATTTGTGCAACGAAATCACAGATGGATTGACAGGAATTGCTGACATTGAACGAATCATCGGAAAGATTAGTGCAGGACGTGGAAATGCTCGCGATTTGGTTGCATTGCGTGAGGGATTTTTGCGAGGAGAAAATGTATTCCAGATCTTGAAGAAACAGGAAAAATTCAAAGGGTTTTTACGAAGTTTGCCGGATATTTCCGATCTGAAATATCTTTTAATCTCCGCGATGACAAACAGTCCACCTGTGCAAATCAACGAAGGCGGAATGATCCAAAACGGATATAATCAAGAGTTGGATTCGCTTCATGCGCTTCAACAAGGTGGACGGCAGTGGATGATGGAATATCAGGCGAAGTTGCGAAAAGAATTGGATATCTCGACGTTAAAAGTGGGCTACAACAATGTGTTTGGTTATTATCTCGAAGTTACGAAAAGACACGCAGATAAAATGCCGGATTTATTTGCGCGAAAACAGACTCTTGTGAATGCGGAACGCTATATTTCACCTGAGTTGAAGGAGCATGAAGATCGGCTTCTCGCCGCCGAAGAGCAAGTGAACGAACTCGAATTACGATTGTTTTTGGAAATCCGAGATAAGATGATTCAATCTGCACGCAAAATACAGCAATTTGCTCAACTTTTGGGAAAAATTGACACGCTTTCGACATTTGCGAGACTCGCACGAGAGAAGGAATTTGTTTGTCCAGATGTGAATGATTCGTCGGTGTTACAAATCGAAAATGGGCGGCACATCATGGTTGAATCTTTGCTTCCTGCAGGCGATCAGTTTATCGAAAACGATATTTATTTGAATCCTGAAACACACCAACTTGCGCTGGTTACGGGTCCAAATATGTCTGGAAAATCTACATATCTCCGTCAAGTAGGTTTGATCGTATTGATGGCTCAAATCGGCAGTTTTGTGCCGGCAAAAAAAGCGAAAATTGGAGTTGTGGACTGGCTGTTTACGCGTGTTGGTGCTTCGGATAATCTCGCTGGTGGTGAATCCACTTTTTTTGTGGAAATGAGCGAAACAGCGACAATTTTGAACAATGCAACGCCTAAAAGCCTGATACTTTTGGATGAAATCGGAAGAGGAACATCTACTTATGATGGACTTTCCATCGCATGGGCAGTAACCGAAGCGTTGCACAACAATCCGAAAATTGCCGCGCGCACGCTTTTTGCGACGCATTATCACGAATTAACCGAATTGGCAAATCGTCTCCCGCGAATTTTTAATTTGAATATTGCAATCAAGGAACAAGGCGATCAAATAATTTTTCTCAGAAAGATTGTGCCTGGAAGTTGTAACAAAAGTTATGGTATCCATGTTGCAAAAATGTCGGGATTTCCAAATTCTGTCGTGGCGCGCGCCAATGAAATTTTGGAACAGGTGAGTCATCATCAAGCGGTCTCGGTGAAATCGGAAGGATCTTCGAGCGAGTTGCAATTGACTTTGTTTTCGCCAGAAGAGCATCATTTGCGAGAAGAAATTATGAATACGAAAATTGAGGAATTGACACCGCTTGAAGCATTGCAACGGCTATATCGCTTACAGAAGAAACTGAAAGAGAATTCTTAATTTGTCCGGCTTGAGAAATTGATGCCAATCGCGATGCGGAAAATTTGGTTGTTCGTTTTCATTTTTGGATTTGTCTCTGCGCAAAGCAACAAATATGCTGGCGAATTTCTTACATTTTCCGGAAATGCCAAAAATTATGCTCTTTCCGGTGTTGACATTTGGAGAGGGAATAGAATTTATTCCAGCGCAACAAATCCAGCAATGTTGGCGTTTTCTGAATATGAATCATTTCAAATTACCGGAGAACATCGTTTTGGCGGAGAAGTCGGATTTGATTCTGGACAATATGCGACGGGAAACAATAAACGAGAACAATATGCGGTTGGCTGGGCTCATGTAGGAATTTCGAGCATTCCAGATACGCGAAATGCTTTATTGGATTACGGTGCCGACGGTAAGCCAAATACAAACGATGCCGGTGAAAATAACGGAATTATTGACGACGGCGAACGAATTGATCCTAAATTAATCACCTATTTTTCAGATCATGAGATGGCGCTTCTTTTTTCGTATGGAAAACGGCGTGGCGAAAATAGTGCGATTGGCGCAACGCTGAAAATTCTCCACAAACGATTTGCTGAATTTCAGGCATACGGGCTGGGTTTTGATTTGGGATATTTCAGGGAAATCGGGAATTTTGCGTTTTCGTTTGTTGTGCGTGATCCCGGCACAACGTATCTTTTTTGGGACACTGAGAAAACGGAGCGGTTTGAACCGACAATTGAATCTGGCATCGGCTGGCGATGGCATTCCTTCAAAAATTTTGGAGTTAACGTAGGAATTCTCTGTATTATGCGATCGGAAGGGCAATCGCTTTCGAGCCATTTTGTGTTATTTGATAAATTTGGTGGAGAATTGGCGGCAGGCATAGAATTGAAGATTCGCCGGAAAATTAGCATTCGTTTTGGGCAAAATGCCAGAAATAAATTTACCTGCGGCGGAGGTTTGCAACTCGGCAGATTGCACTTGGATTATGCGTTTGCGCTCCCGCGAGAAAGAGTGTTGGAATATAATCACAGATTGTCTGTCGGTTTTCTCCTTTGATGAATTTTTAGAATTCGGAGGATTTCAAAAGTTTCCAACTCCATCTAAATAATAATTACCAAATATTCCACCGCTAATTCTTAAATTACACCCAATGTCTGACAAGAAAAAACAGCTGTTTCTCATTGATGGCACAGCGTTGATTTATCGCTCGTATTATGCGATGATGCGAAATCCGTTAATCACATCAGATGGCAGACCAACCGGCGCTGTATTTGGATTTGTTTCGACTGTTTTAAGTTTGCTCGAACGCGAAAATCCTGATTATTTTGCTATTGTGTTTGATGTGGGAAAACCGACTTTTCGGCACGAGCGATATGAACTTTACAAAGCGAATCGAAAACCACCGCCGGATGATTTGATTCCGCAATTTCCGATTATCGAAGATGTTACAAAAGCGATGAATATTCCCGTTTTTTCGCAGGTCGGTGTCGAGGCTGATGATATTTTGGCGACATTTGCTGAAATGTTAAAAGGTTCAGATGTTTACACGTTTATCGTGAGTTCTGACAAGGATTTAATGCAGTTAGTCAATGAAAATCTTTCGATGTGTAATTTGCGAAAAATGGGCATGGCTTCTGAAATTATTGATTCTCGTGCAGTCGAGGAAAAAATGGGTGTGCCGCCTGATAGAGTTTTGGATTTGCTTGCGCTGATGGGCGATAGTTCGGATAATATTCCCGGCGTGCGCGGAATTGGTCCAAAAACCGCTGCGAAACTTTTGCAGGAATATGGCTCATTTGAAGGTGTTTTTGAACACGTGGAAGAGGTCAAAGGCAAAAATCGTGAACGGCTCATCGAAGACAAAGAAAAGGCTGAACTTTCGCGCGAATTGGCAACGCTGAAAACTGATGTTGAACTTTCGGCGGAATTGAAAGATCTCATTCGCAAACCGATGGATGCTCAAACGGTGGAAGCCATTTTTCGGGATTTGGAATTTTTCAGTTTGATTCCAAAAATTCAGCAATTTGTAGAACAGATCAAAGAGAATGAAAAGCCCAACCTGCCGAAAAAAGATTATGAAAAAATAATAACACTTCCCGATTTGGAAAATCTGTTTGAGCGGCTGAAAAAATCCAAGATTGTTTCGTATGATTTGGAAACAACAAGCCTTGATCCGCTGACAACAGAAATTGTCGGAATTGCTGTTTCAGCCAAGCAGAATTCCGGATTTTACATCCCGCTGAAATTCCCAGAAAAAGATGGAGAGTTGTTTGCGGAAAATGATCAAAAATTTGTGTTGAAATTGCTGGAAGATTTGTTCGGTCAGCGGGATATAATTTTCACTGGTCAGAATTTGAAATTTGATTGTGCCGTGTTGAAAAATCATGGCGTAAACAATTTTCGTGCGGATTTCGACACGATGATTGCGGCATATTTGCTTGATCCCGGCGCGCGAAGTTATAAACTCGCAAACATTGCATTGCGATATTTGCATATTGAAATGCAACCTATCGAGGACTTGATTGGAAAAGGGAAAAACGAGATTTCTTTCGATCAAGTTTCACTATCCGATGCAGTCAATTATGCTTGCGAAGATGCCGATGTTGCACTGCAATTAACTATGATGTTTCAAAAATCACTTGAAGAAAATGGACTTTTGCCATTGTTTGAAAAGGTGGAAATTCCTCTTCTTTCCGTGTTGTTGGAAATGGAGCAAATCGGATTATTTTTGGATACGAAATTTCTCGAAAGTATCTCAAATAAAATGGGAAAATCGCTTGCTGAGTTAATCCAAAAAATCTATGATCTCGCTGGTGAAGAATTCAATATTAATTCCACAAAGCAACTGCGTGAGATTTTATTCGAAAAACTCGATTTGCCAAAACTGAAAAGGACAAAAACTGGTTATTCTACCGATGTAACGGTGCTGACTCAATTGCAACACATTCATGATTTGCCCAAAAAACTGCTCGAATATCGCGAGATTCAGAAATTGAAATCAACCTATGTAGATGCATTTCCTAAGTTGGTACACTCTAAAACTGAGCGTGTGCATTCGTCATTCAATCAAACGATTACAGCCACAGGGAGGCTTTCCAGTATAAACCCAAATTTCCAAAATATCCCGATACGAACAAAAATGGGGCGTGAAATTCGCAAAGCATTTGTTCCGCAGAAAAATGGCTGGAAAATTCTCAGCGCGGATTACTCGCAGGTGGAATTGCGAATTATGGCAGAACTGAGTCAGGATGAGCATTTGATAGCATCATTTCAAAATGGCGAGGATATTCATGCGGCGACGGCGGCACTTGTAAACAATTGCAAGTCAGATGAGGTAACGCCAGAAATGCGGCGAACTGCGAAAGTTGCGAATTTTGGGATTATGTATGGTGCGGGCGCATTTCGAATGTCTTCTGAACTTGGAATGACGATGAAGGAAGCGCAGATATTTATTGATGAATATTTCGAAAAATATGTTGGAATAAAGCAATATGTTGAACGAACAATTGCTGAGGCTCGCGATAAAAAATATGCATCCACTTTGCTCGGAAGAAAACGATATTTACCACAAATTAATGACAGAAATTTTAATGTGCGACAATCAGCAGAACGAATGGCGATT